>VBGV01000096.1 GCA_005880755.1 Chloroflexota bacterium | reverse complement strand
CAGCTGCGCCATCCGTTCGCGCACTCGGACCATCCGGTCGGCGGCCGGTTGGCCGTATTTCTCGTCCATGGCTCGGCGGACGAAGGCCGGGATGACCAGCGACAGCTCCCGGTGCAAGCTCGTCGCCAGGGCCTGGCACTCCGGCAGCTCGTGCGCCGCCATCTTGGTGATGAGGTACTCGAAAGCGCGGCCGTTCCCGTACAGGCCCAGGTTCGTCAGCGTGCCCGCGGGCAGCAGGCCTCGCAGAAGGTCCAGCGCCTTGGCCCGCGTCGCGGCCTTCCAGGCGCGGTCGGTCTCGCCCTTCTCTTGCGGAAAACGCTCGCGAATGGCCTGAGTCGCAGGCTCGACCAGCTTGCTGTATGTCTCGAATAGCGCCTCGGCCGCCGGCTCGTAGTCGGGGCTGGTCAGCTCTGCGCCACTGTAGTAGAGGTATTTGCCGTCCACCGCGCGGCGGTCGAACCGCACGTAACGCGTGGACTTCTCCAACGGAGAGATGCCAATGCGGCTGTCCTCCAGCGCTTTGGCCGCGAGCGTGGAAGCCTGCTCGACCGCCACGTGTGCGCCGGCCAGCTCGGCCACCGAGTCGTCCCCGTATCCGACCAGGACGCGCTCGTAAAACTCCTCGGCGCGGCGCACCGCGACCATGTCGTCATCGACGGGCGGCGTCCCCGCGAGGCGGTCGAAGCCCGAGTCGGGCTCGTTGATGAACTCATCGAGGAGCACGCGGCGAAGGCTCTTCTCCGTCCTCGAGTAGCGCGAGAACAGCGCGCCTTTCACCACCTCCGGAAGGTTGCGGAGCGCGAAGACGGGGCGGTCGAGATTGGTGAAGTAGCGCTCGAGCAGTCCCGCTTCCGCGGCATTGAACTCAGGCGCACTCACGCCGGCTATTGTCCCTCTCCCCTCAGGGGAGAGGGCGACGGTGAGGGGCGTGGAGAACGTGAATCCAAGATCTTGTGTCGAGCGGGGCGCTGTCCACAGCCTATAGAAGCCGACGACGGAGTTGTCCCCCGGTTCTCCCCAGGTCTGTTAAAAACCGCCTGCAAAACGCCGACGACGATCGGTGGGTACTCTCGATATCCGCATGGAGGAGATCGACTGGCGGCAACACTGGAGGGGCATCGTCGAGGAACGCTCCACGCTCGCCGCCGGACACGCGGACCACGGCTACTGGGACCGTCGCGCCGCCAGCTACGCGCGCTCGACGCAGACCCGCATCGACGAGTTCCTCCAGGTGCTCGAACCCTACCTTTCGCCTCTCAAGACGCTGATCGACGTGGGCGCGGGCACCGGACGGCATGCGGTCCCGCTAGCCGAGCGACTCGAATGGGTCACGGCGATCGAGCCCTCTGAGGGCATGCGCTCGCACCTCCCGCCGCGCCACAACATGACGGTCATCGCGAGCACATGGGAGGACGCGGAGGTCGCGCCCGCCGACCTCGTCATCTGCTGCCATGTCCTTTATGGCGTGGCTGACCCTGTGCCGTTCGTCGACAAACTGCAGAAGGCCGCGCGCGACCGCGTGTTCGTGATGATCCGCGAGAGCGACCTGCCACACCCGGCCGCCGAGATCCGGAGAAGGATCGTCGGCGACGCGGGGCCTCGGCTGCCGCGATTCAGCGAACTGTTCATGCTGCTCGTGCAGATGGGCATCGCGCCTGACGTGGCGTTTCTGCGGTACCCGATCACGACGCGATACCGCGACATCGAGGAGGCGCTCATCGACTGCCGCGCACTGTTCGGCGAAGGCTGGGACGAGGCGGCCGGTCGTGCTGTGCTGGAGCAGATCCTGCTGCGGAACGGCGATGAGCTCGTGTTCGATGGAGGCATCGTGCTTTCAGGAGTCGCCCATTGGAAGCCACAGAGCTGACTTTGCGGCCGATGAGGCCCGCCGACCGCGACCGCGCCATCGAGATCACCAAAGACGTCTGGGAGGGCCGCGACTACATCCCCCGAGTCTTCGATCGCTGGGTGTCGGATGCGGGGGCTGAGTTTCAGGCCGCGGAGATCGAAGGCTTCGTGGTCGGCCTGCAGCGGCTGCGTCCGTACGCGCCAGGTCTCATGTGGTACGAGGGGCTTCGCGTCGCCGGCGACCACCGTCGCCAGGGCATCGCGCGGGCGATGCTGGACGCGGCGATCGCGGAGGCCCGCGAGCAGGGATTCCACGAGATGCGGCTTGCGACGCGTGACCTTCCTGCCATTCGCCTCTTTGAATCCGCGGGCTTCAATGCGCTCGTCGAGCTGAAATGGTGGCGAGGCGTGCGCGTGGAGGGTGGCGAACCGGCCCGGATGCCTGATGCGACCGAGGTGCGGAAGCTCTGGCCCGCGATCGCGGCGAGCGCGGGCATCCAGCTGTACGCCGGAATCGTGCCGGACATGAACGGCGCACGCGATCTCAGCGCCGACGAGCTCGAGCGCCTGGCGTCGAGCGGACTGATCAGGCTCGGCCCCGGCGGCCGCGCGATCGCGCTCCTGCGCGAACCGTGGGGCCAGAACATCGCGGTCTCACTGCTGGCCGGCCGAGGGGGCTCGCTGCGCGAGCTGCTGATGGCTCTGCGGTTCGAGGCCGACGCTGACGGACTGAATCACGTCACCGTCAACCTTCCGCCGGGGCATCCCGCCGAGGAGGACCTGAAGGCGAGCGGATACGATTTCGCGGATGCCGAAAACAGCGCGTTCGTGTACGCGCTCAAGCTCTAGTTGACGCGCAGATACGTCGTCCTCGGCAACGGCATCGCCGGCCAGACCTGCGCGGAGGACCTGCGCAAGGCGGATCCAGATGCGTCGATCGTGATGATCGCCGCGGAGCGGCACCCGCTCTACAACCGCGTCGCGTTGCCGCGCTATCTCCGGGGCCAGGTGCGGCGCGAAAAAGTCTTCATGCGCACGGTCGAGGACTACGCCAAGCACAACATCGAGGTCCATTTCGAGACCTGGGCCACCGAGGTCGACCTCCACGACAAGATCGTCCTTACCAATCGCGGACAAGAGTTCAAGTACGACGCCATCCTCATCGCGACCGGCGGCCGACCGAAACCTCCTCCGTGGCCTGGTGCGGGCGACGTGTCGTCGTGTCTGGGCTTTCAGACGCTCGACGACACCGACGCGATCATCGAGAAAGCCGACGCGTGCGAGAGGGTGCTCGTCATGGGCGGCAGCTTCATCGGCTACGAGCTGGCCGAGGGCGTGAGCTTTCGCCAGAAGGCGAAGGTGACGTGGATCATGCGCGGGCCGTGGTTTCTTCGCTACGTCCTGGATGAAGAGGGCGGCCAGCTCTGCCGGCAGCTCGGCGAGGCGCAGGGAGTCCAATTCATCACCTCGGATGAGGTGCAGAAGTTCAGCCGCAGCAATGGCCGCTATCTGGCGGAAACGGTGAACGGGCACAAGGTCGAGTTCGACCTGTTGACCTATGGCGTCGGCCTCGACTACTACACGGAGCCGGTGCGCAAAGAGGTCGAGCTGAAAAGTGGGATCGTCACCGACTCCAAGCTGCGCACGTCGGCACCGGATGCGTATGCCGCCGGAGACATCGCCGTCTTCTACGACCTGATGGTCGAGCGCCACAACCAGATGGGCACATGGGACAACGCGGAGGCGCACGGCAAGGTCGCGGCCCGCAACATGGCGGGAGCGGACGAAGACTTCTTCGACGTTCCCACCTATACGACGACGATGTTCGGGTCGACGCTGGCGGTGATGGGGGTCACGCCGGACGTCCAGCCGGGGCTCGAGTCGGTCCGCACGTTCAGCCTCGAAGAGAAGTTCTACCGCAAGCTCTTCTTCAAGGACGACCGCCTGGTCGGCGCGATCATGATCGGCCCACCGAAGGGCCGCAAGAAGCTCATCGAGATCATGCGGTCGCGTCAGAAGATCGAGCGGCCGAAGCAGGAGCTCCTCGACCCCGCCAATCTGAAAGATTAGGCAGGTGAATGAGGACCTCCACGGGCTTGAGGCCACGAACAAGGTGGACTGGGTGGCACTTGCGCACGGAGGCGAGTACCTGAAGGTCGGGATCGCCCAGACGTTGGAATGGGACGGCTCGGACCGGACGTTGGGGCTCCTCCAGGCGAAATGGAGCACATGCCTGGCGTTCGCGGCCGGCGGGGAACTTCGGAAGTTGTACCCAGACCATGCTGCCCTGCCCTGGAAGATTGTCCTCAGCTGCCAGTCAGAACCCGATGAGCGCACAAAGGAGTTTGTCCGGCGCGCCGCCGAGACGACCCGGCAAGAAGGCGGGGACTTCGTGATCGACCGCCAGTGGGAGACCGGCTAGCGCCCAAGCTCGCTCGCACGCCCCCGGTATGATTAGCCTGTAAAGAATGGAATTCGCCTACAGCGAAACAGCCCAAGCAATTCGCATTGCCCTCGGCTCCGTCCTGCGCACCCGACGCGAGGCCGCCCGCCGCACCCTGACCGAGGTCGCAGCCGAGGCCGGCCTTTCACCGGCGCACCTCTCGGAGGTGGAGCGGGGTCGCAAGGAGGTCTCGACCGAACGACTCGTCGCCGTCGCCCACGCCCTCGCGATACCGCCCGCCGAGATCTTCTCCGAGCTTGCGCGCCTGCTCGGCGCGGACGCCGCCGATCGCGCCTGGCCGGAGGACCCGCCGGTGAAGCTGCGACTGGCGACCGCCTCCCTGCCGCTCGAAGCGCTGCGTAGCGTGGCTGACTTCAGCGCCTACCTGGCGATGGCTAATCCACCGCCAAAGCCAAAACCACCGATCGGTTTCACAACGCGGAGGTAAGGGGAATGCATCTGATTCCGACCGTGATCACCAACGATGGACGCGGCGAGCGTGCGTACGACATCTATTCGAGGCTGCTGAAGGATGGAGTGATATTCGTCCGCGGACCCATCGACGACGACATGGCCAGCACCGTCACCGCCCAGCTGCTGTTCCTGGAGAGCGAGGCGCCCGAAAACGACATCCAGCTGTACATCAACAGCCCCGGCGGCTCGCTCACCGCCTCGCTGTCGATCTATGACGCGATGCAGTACGTCGGTCCGAAGGTCGCGACCCTTTGCACCGGCCTGGCCGCGAGCGGCGCGTCGATCCTGCTTGCGGGCGGCGATCCCGGCATGCGCATGTCGCTGCCGCATGCGCAGATCCTCATCCACCAGCCCTTCACGCAGGGCATCCAGGGCCAGGCATCCGACATCCAGATTCACGCGCAGGAGATCATTCGCCAGCGCGAGCAACTCGCTCGGCTGTACGCCAAGCACTCCAAACGGCCGCTGGAGGAAGTCGAGCGCGACATGGAGCGTGATTTCTTCATGACGCCCGAGCAAGCGAAAGACTGGGGGCTGATCGACCTCATCGTGGAGAAGAACCCACACGTAGCCGCGGGGTGAGGATCACCGTCCTCGGCGGCACCCGGTTCATCGGTCGGGCCATCGTCGAGGAGCTGCATGCGGCCGGCGATGAGCTGCTAATCGTCCATCGTGGGCAGCTCGAGCCCGTTGACATGCCCGAGGTCGACCACCTGCACTGCGCCCGGGCTGAGCTCGCGGACCACCAACGCGAGCTGGTCGCGTTCGACCCGCAGGCGGTGGTCGACTGCCGCGCCCTGACCAGGGCCGATGCCGAGATCGCCCTGCGCGTCTTGCCCGACGTCGAACGGCGGATCGTGATCTCGAGCGTCGACGTCTATCGCGCTTTCGGGGCCCTCAACAACGAACGCGAGACCGACCCTGTGCCGCTGGACGAAGACTCTCCCGTGAGGCCGGATCGGTACCCCTACCGGGGCATGCTCCCTGGCATGGACGACTATGACAAGCTCGACGTCGAGGACATCTATCTGCCCAGGGGCGCGACCGTGCTGCGACTGCCGATGGTGTACGGCGAGCACGACTATCAGCGACGCGAGGAGTTCATCCTGCGCCGGGTGCGTGCGGGCCGGACGCGCATCCCTTTCGGAGCCGGGATGTGGCTCGCCTGCCGCGTTTACGTGCGCGACGTTGCGCGCGCCGTCAGCCTGGAGCTCCAAAGTCCGGTCGCCGGCGTGATGAACATCTGCGAAGACCGCACCTACTCGATGCGGAAGTGGAGCGAGATGATCCTCAACGCTGCAGGCTCGAGCGCAGAGCTGGTGCGTGTTCGTGACGAACTGCTTCCGGAGGACCTCAAGGAGACCGGCACCATGAGCCAGCACATCGCCGTCACCGCACGAAAGGCGCGAGCGCTGCTCGGCTGGGAGCCGTCAGATCCCGAGGAAACTCTGCGCACCACCGTGCGGTGGCACCTCGAGAATCCGCCGGCCGAAAGCAATCCGGATTTCTCGGAGGACGATCGCGCCTTAGCGTCGGGCTAGAGTTTCCCTCAATGTCCCGGCGTTACCGTCCCTTCGACCCGTTCGACCGCGGCACGGGTGGACCATTCGACGCCCGAAGGGAGATCCGGATGCCTCAGGTGCCTCGCCGGTTCTGGGGCGGCGTCGCTCTCTTCGCGCTGGCCGTCCTGGTGTTCGTGCTGGCGAGCCCGATCGTCTCTTTCATCACCGAGCTCCAGTGGTACGACGCGCTTGGACTCCGCGACGTATACACGACGCGGTTGGGACTGCAATGGTCGATCGGGCTAGCCAGTCTCGTGCTTGCCTTCGCGTACCTTGCGGTCAACATCTTCATCGCCCTGAGGGTGCGCGCGGGTCCCGGACTTCGGGCCGTCGGGATCCGCCGTTCGGTGTTGCGAAGCACCGCGGGGTGGGTCAGCCTCGCCACCGCCGCGGTGATCGCCATCATCCTCGCCGCCGGAGCCTCCTCGCAGTGGCAAGCGCTCGCCCTTTTCATGCATTCGTCGCCGACCGGCACGGCGGATCCGGTCCTCGGCCAGGACATCTCCTTTTATCTGCTGACGCTTCCTTTCCTGCACGCGGCCACCAACTGGTCGCTCGGGCTGGACTTCATGGCCGTGCTCCTGATCGGCGCCATCTACTCGTGGCGCGGCGACAGCTTCGACTTTCGGCCGACGCCGCCCGCGCTCGCGCACGTTTCGGTACTGATAGCGGTGTTTGCGGTGACGCTGTCCGTGTCCGCGTGGCTCGGACGCTACGACCTGCTCTTTGCGCACAACAGCGGCGTGGTCTGGGGCGCCGCCTACACCGACGTGAACGCGCGGCTGCCGCTGTACACGTTGCAGGCCGGCGCGGGCATCGTCCTGGCCGGCGCCGTGCTGGCCAACGCCTGGCTGCGGCGGTTGTGGATCCCTGTCGCCGCGGCCGGGGTGTGGGTCGCACTTTCGATCGTCGGCCAGGCTTACCCCGCCGCCGTCCAGGGCGTCTCAGCGACTCCCAACGCCGGCAGCTACGAGCTGCCGTACATCGCGCGCGAGATCGACTACACGCGCAAGGCCTACGGCCTCTCCGACGTCAAGGGCAACACCAGCTTCACGGGCGACCAGCCGCTCACGCTGCAAGACGTCCAGAACGACCAGGTC
>VBGV01000095.1 GCA_005880755.1 Chloroflexota bacterium | reverse complement strand
CAGCGATGAACGTTCCAGCGATCGAGATCCAGGGGGTGAGAAAAGCGTTTCGCCGTCGCGAGCGCGAAGCGGGCAGGCCCTGGTGGCGCCGCGAATGGAAGGAAAAGGTGGCGCTCCACGAGCTCGACCTGCGGGTCGAAGCCGGGGGAGTCACCGGCATCCTCGGGCCCAACGGCAGCGGCAAGTCGACGTTGATCAGAATCCTCGGCACCCTGCTGACGCCAGACGTCGGCACGGCGAAGGTGTTCGGATGGGACGTCGTGACCGACGCGCTTCAGGTGCGCCGGCACGTCAATCGAGTTTCGGTCGAGGCCGCCTTCTTCAAGGAGCTCAGCCCGTGGGAGAACATGGTCTACGCCTCACGCCTGTACGGGAACAACTCACGCGGGACCCGCCGGCGCGTGGTCGAGATCCTGGAGCTGCTCGGCCTGCCGAAGGACGTCATCGACCAGCCGATGAAACAGCTGTCGCGCGGGCAGCAGCAAAAGGTCGCGATCGCGCGCAGCTTCCTGACGGCGCCGTCGCTGCTGCTGATGGACGAACCGACGACCGGTCTTGACCCGCGCTCCAAGAAGGAGGTCCAGGTCGTACTGGAGACGTTGCGCGCGGAGCGCGAGATCACGGTCCTCGTATGCACGCACGACATGGACGAAGCGGCCGCGCTGTGCGACCGCGTGCTGATGCTCGACGGCGGCCGCGTCCTCGCCGACGGCTCGCCGGATGGGCTGTGCGCGCGGCACGGCGCCGGCACGCTCGAAGCCGTCTTCATGCACCTGACCGGCAAGACACTGGAGGCCGAGGAGGCCGAGGAGGTGGCCCTGTGATCGGGGTGCGCGGCTCTGAGATGAGCGCCTTGTTCGGCTTTGCTGAGCGGCAGCTGTACGTCTACAAGCGCTACTGGGTCTGGGAGGTGGTGTGGCTCTTCTACAGCATCGTCAGCGTGCTGTCGATCGGCTTTCTGGCCTCCGGCCTCGGCTCGTTGGGCGCAGGAGGCGGCTCTTTCGACCTGCGCAAGGCGCAGCTCTACCTGCTGATCGGCGCGCTGGTGTGGGGCTACCTGTCGCTGGTCTTCATGGAAGCCGCCTACGCGATCGCCTGGGAGCGGTGGGAGGGGACGATCGAATACACGTTCATGGCACCGGTGCGACGCATGACGCACCTGATGGGGATCTGTCTCTTCGCCATCGTCTACGGCCTGGCCCGCACGTTCATCGTGCTGATCGTCGCGGTCGCGATCTTCGACCTCGACTTCTCGCACGCCGACATAGGCGGCGCCCTGGTTGTCCTCGCCGCATCGATGGCACCGCTGATCGGACTGGCGATCCTCACTTCGGTGCTACCGCTGCTTTCACCCCAGAAGGGCGAGCAGATGTCGTTCGCCGTCCAGGGTTTCCTGCTCCTCGTGTCGGGGGTCTACTACCCGCTGAGCGTCCTCCCATGGCCGCTCCAGCTCGCAGGCTTCGTGAGCCCGCTGACCTACGCCCTGGCCGGCATGCGAACCAGCCTGCTCCAGGGAGCCGGCGTTGCCGACCAGCTGCCGACCGTCGGCATCCTCATGGCCATGGGCGGGGTGCTGATCCCGATTGGCTTTGCGGTCTTCACGTGGGCGGAAAGACGCGCCAAGCGCCTTGGCCTCCTCAAGCGCAGCGGGTAAACAGAAGTAAGCAACGCTAGGTCGCCTAGCATTTCGCCACCAAACTAATGTTCGTGACTGTCACATTCTGGCCCAATATCTAGGGGCTCGAGACCTTCTAGGCCCAACATAGCGGGTGCGACCCCGTAAAGGGCCATTTCGAGCGGTCTAGATCTTGTGGTAAAGGTATTGACAGGCTTAACCGGCATTGATACATTCCGCGGCGAATCGCGGTGATCAGTGGGGAGAAGTGGTGAATCCGGCAGACATCGAACCATACGTCGCACCCTACGTCCAGGTAAGGCACGCCATACACCTTCTCTACGCCACTTCTCCCCGCAGCCGCGATGACCTGAACGATGACCTGGTAACCCTCGGCGTCAACCACCGGTTCGACAAGCACGGCAACCGCCTGCCGCTCGAGCTCCATGGCTGCGGCTGCAGCCTGTGCGCCCGCCGCGAACGACGCCGGCTCAACTTCTGGGAGGCCAGATGAGTGTTCACTGGGGCGCATCGGGTGAAGGTGGACGACAAAGGGCGGCTGGCGATCCCGGCTCCGTTTCGGAAACAGCTCCGCGAGGGAAGTTTCGTATCAGTGAGCCAGGACCAGGTGCTAGCGATCTACCCCCCGGACCTGTGGGCGGCGCTCGGCGAGGAGCTGCGCAGCCCGCTGCAGGGACCCGACCAGCGCGCCCTGGCGCGAACCCTCTATCCACTCTCCGATCCGTTCGAGCCGGATGGCCAGGGACGGATCAGCCTGCTTCCCGAGCAGCGTCGACTGGCGGGGATCGAGACCCCGTCGACGGTCGTGGTGATCGGAGCGGGGCCGAGGGTGGAAATCTGGCCCGAGGCCCGATGGGACAGCTACAGCGCCGACGCGCAAGGACGCTTCACAGAATTCGCTGACAGGGTGATCTCGGGACATTAGTCCGCACGTTCCAGCACTTTCACAAGAGGTAATAGAGCTGCTCCAGCCCCAGCAGGGGGCGGTCGCGATCGACTGCACCCTCGGGCAGGCGGGCCACGCCCGCCAGATCCTGGAGAGGATCACACCCGGCGGCCGGCTGCTCGGGATCGACCGCGATCCCTCGGCGGTCCAGGCGGGTCGGGACTCGCTGGCTCAGTTTGGCGATGCGGTGGTGGTCGTTCACGGACGGTTTTCCGAGCTTGGCGCGATAGCTACCGAAAGCGGTTTCAGCCCAGCGGACCTGGTCCTCTTCGACTTCGGACTTTCCAGCACGCAGATCGACGACCCGAGTCGCGGGTTCAGCTTCCGCGCTGACGGCCCGCTCGACATGCGGATGGACCCAGACTCGACTCTCACCGCGGCGAAGATCGTCAACGAGTACGACTCTGCGGAGATCGAGCGCATCTTGCGGCAGTACGGCGAGGAACGATGGGCCCGCCGGATCGCAGAGTTCATCGTGGCGCGGCGCCCGCTCCGCACCACGCGCGACCTGGCGCAAGCCGTCGAAGCCGCGATCCCGCGCCGGGCCTGGCCCCGCGACATCAACGTCGCGACCCGGACCTTTCAGGGCCTACGGATCGCGGTCAACGATGAGCTCGGCGAGATCGAGCAAGGACTCAGAGCAGCTCTTTTGACACTAAAGCCCGGTGGTCGTATGGCGACGATCAGCTTCCATTCCCTGGAAGACCGCTTGGTCAAGTCATTCTTCAACGTCGAGTCCAAAGACTGTATCTGCCCACCCCAGCAGCCAGTCTGCACCTGCGGCCACCGGGCAGCCCTCCGCATCGTCACCCGGCATCCCGTGCGGCCCTCAGACCAAGAGGTGGCCGCCAACCCCCGCGCCCGGTCCGCCCGCCTCCGGGTCGCGGAAAAAATCTGAATTCACAAGTCCTGGTGGCCGGCCCAACCCCTCCGGCCACCAGGCATCTTCGATCGGTAGAGGCAATAGCTCCCTCTCCCCCCAGGGGAGAGGGATGTGGGGTGAGGGGGTGCCACAGAAAGATCACAGCAGTCGCAGAAAGCGCCACAGCAAAGGATGAACTTCACGTCTTGACATCGACCCGCATACTGGCCCGACGGCGCCTCGGCACGGCCGGCGCGACGCCGCACGTCACCGCGCAGCCGCGGCGGCGGCGGCGCACACGTGGCTTCGTCCAGGTGGCCGGCGCGGTCGCAGCCGAGAGGCTGCGGCTGAACATGTTCGGCCACGCCTATGTGGGCGTCGGCGCGGTCGTGATCGCCCTGCTGTTCTACCTCGCCCTCGCGGCGCAGATCACGCAGGCGTCGTATGACATCAGCCGGCTCCAGGACCAGCAGCGCCAGCTCATCGCCGAACAGGACCAGCTCCGCTATCAAGAGGTCACGATGCACGCGCCCGCGATGGTCCAGCAGCAGGCGGCCCAGACCGGGATGCAGCGCGTGGTCCCGTCCAGCTACGTCGCCGGGTCCCCGGTCGCGATCGACCTCACGACGCCGCTGGGCGCCTCGCCGGCCGACACGACGCCGCTGTGGATGCGCGCCGTCGCGACAGTCGTGAACGCAGTCGGCGGCACGCGCGACGTCATGGCGGCCACCAAGCACTAAGTGAGCACGAGGGCGCTCGGTGCGAGGCGCCCCAAGCGTGTCGAACGTGTTGGTTCGGCACGCCTGCGCGTCATCTCCATGCTCGTGGTCGCCGCCGTCCTGGCCGGCATGGTCTGGTCTCGACTCGCGTACTGGCAAGTAGTCCAGCACGGCCGTCTCGCGATGCAGGCTCAGGCCCAGTACCGCGAGTTCGTCCAGCTGCCGGCGCTGCGCGGCGCGATCTTCGATCGCAACCTGAAGCAGCTGGTCGTCAACACGACTGTCTACTCGGCCTTCGTCTCGCCTGACCAGGTCGCCGCAAGCGACCGCGACCGAGTCGCGACGGGGCTGTCGTCGGTGCTGGGCGTCGACAAGGCCAAGGTGATGACGACGCTGGCGTCGAACACGAAGTTCGCCTACATCCAGAGACGCTTCGCCAAGACGAAGGCCGATCAGCTGCGGCCCCTGAAGCTGCCCGGTGTCGGCCTGCAGGAGGAGACGCAGCGCTCCTACCTCCCGGGCATCGCCACCGGCTCCACGCTCGCGGCCAACGTGCTCGGTTTCGTCGACTGGAACGGTGACGGCAAATACGGCGTGGAGCAGAACTACCAGCAGGCCCTCGGAGGCACGCCCGGCTTTATCTCGAGCTACCGCGACCTCGCCAACCGAGAGATCGTCCTCGGGACGCATACCCACCAGGACCCGATCAACGGCCAGGACCTGGTGCTTTCGCTCGACGCGAATATCCAGTACGCGGCAGAGCAGGCGCTGGCCGACGGCGTCAAGCGAGACAACGCCGAGAGTGGAAGCGTGTTGATCATGGACCCGAACACCGGGGGCATCGTCGCCTGGGCCGACTATCCGAGCTACAACGCGAACGACTTCAACCACACCGATCCGGCTCTGTTCAAAGACAACATCGTCGGCTCCGTGTACGAGCCCGGTTCGGTGATGAAGGTCGTGACGCTATCGGGCGCCATGAACGCCGGTGCGATCGCGCCGGACACCGTGATCAACGACCCCGGTGTTCTCAGCGTCGGCGGTTATCGCATCTACGACTGGGACCGGCGCAATCACGGCAACGTCGACTACACGTACGTGCTGGCGCACTCGCTCAACGTCGGCGCGATGAAGGCGATGCAGGCTGAAGGCCACCCAGCCTTCTACAGCAACCTGCAGGCATTCGGACTCACCAAGCCGAGCGGCATCGACGTCGCCGACGAGAACTGCCTTCTGCCGCCGGCCGCCGACAAGATGAGCGATTCGCAGTATGCGACGGCGTCGTTCGGACAGGGCATCGACGTGAACATGGTCCAGATGCTGGCCGCCATCAATGTCGTGGCCAACGGCGGCAAGTACGCGCCGCCCCATGTCGTGGAGCGTGTCGGAACGCATATCAACCCCGTGCTGCTGCAGCCGCAGCGGCAGGCGATCAGTCCTCAGACCGCGGCCAAGATGACCGCGATGATGCAGCAGGTCGTGCAGCACGGCTCGGGGTGGACCTCGCGGATCAAAGGTTTCGAGCTCGATCAGGCGGGCAAGACGGGAACCTCGCAGATCCCCGTCAACGGCCAGTACACCCAGGACGTCTGGGCTTCGTTCGTCGGCTTTCTTCCGGCGCAGCATCCAAAGTTCACGATGCTGGTCGTGATTCGCAAGCCGCACTACCCCGGTGCCGACCGGGACTGGACCTTGAACGACGGCTACATGACCGCCGAGCCGATCTGGAAGACGATCGCCCAGTCGCTCGTGGTGGACTGGCACATAACGCCCGACCCCAGATAACGGTTCTCATATACGCATGAGGCTGAGCCTCCTCGAGATCCTCGAGGCGACCGGCGGCGGCGAGGTGGGCGGCACCCAGGTCGGCGAGACGTTCTCGACCTTCCACACCGACTCACGCGAGGTGAGGTCGGGCGGGGTCTTCTTCGCGCTCAGCGGCTCGGAGAAAGACGGGCATCAATTCGTCGGCGATGCGATCGCCCGTGGCGCCGCGGCGGTGGTGGTGGATCACAAGACCGAGATCCCGACCGGGATCGTGGAGGTCCTCGTAACGGACACGTGGAAGGCGCTCTACGCGGTGGCCGCGCACGCCCTGCGGCGGGTGCAGCCCCTGGTTGTCGCGGTCACCGGCAGCAACGGCAAGACCTCGACGAAGGAGATGGTGGCGGCGATCCTCTCGCGTCATTTCAACGTGCTGCGCACGCAGGGCAACCTCAACACCGAGACCGGCGTGCCTCTGACGATCTTGAGCCTCGAACCGCACCACTCCGCGTTGGTGCTCGAGATGGGGATGCAGCGCGCCGGCGATATCGCGCGCCTGGCCGCGCTCGCCAGACCTGTGATCGGGGTCGTGACCAACGTCGGGGTCGTGCACCTCGAGTTCTTCAACTCGCGCGAGGAGCTGGCTCGCGCCAAGGGCGAGCTGGTCGCGGCGCTGCCCGCGGAGGGACTCGCCGTGCTGAACGCGGACAACGAGTTCTTCCCCCTGCTCGCGCAAATGACCTCTGCGCGCGTCGCAAGCTTCGGCCAGGAGAGAGGCGATTACCGCGTCGAGGGTTACGAGGCGCTGAGCGGCGGCGGCTCGCAGTTCTCGGTCGGCGGCGTCGCCGTGCGGCTGTCGCTCGACGGGCGCCACCAGGCGGTCAACGCGGCGGCTGCCCTCGCGGCCTGCGAGTTCGCTGGGGTCAGCCTGGCCGCGGGAGCGGAGGCGCTCGCCGAGGTGCAGATCGAGCATCGGTTACAAGAGGTGAGCACGCGCGCCGGCTACACGATCATCGACGACGCGTACAACGCGAGCCCGGAGTCGATGCTCGCGGCCTTCGACACCATGGCGGACGCACCCAAGAGTGGCCGCCTGCTGGCGGTACTGGGCGAGATGCGCGAGCTCGGCGCACTGTCGGCCGACGCGCACAGACGCGTGGGGTTGCGTGCGGCGGAAGTCTTCGACGCGGTTTGCGTGATGCAGGGCGACCACGCGCGCGTGTTGGCGGAAGCGGCGGGCGCGGAGGTCGTCGCCGATCGCGCAGCGGCCGCGGAGTGGGTGCGGCGCACCGCCGCCCCGGGCGACCGGGTCCTGATCAAGGCATCGCACGGAGTCAGGCTCGACGAGCTCGTGAAGGAGCTAACCGCCGCTTGATTTTCGATCTGGGCACGTTCGTCATCGCCTTCGCCCTCGCGCTGGTCATCTATCCGCAGGCCATCCGGACGCTTCGCCGGCTGAAGGCGGGGCAAGTGATCCAGGAAGAGCTGCCCGACTCGCACCAGAAGAAAGCCGGCACGCCGACCGGAGGCGGCATTGTTTTCGTGGCGCTGGCGATCGTCGGTGGTTTGCTCGCTGCGCTGGCGGGACACAGCGGGACGCTACCGTCCATGGCCGGGCTGGTCGCCGGTGGATTGATCGGATTTGCCGACGACCGGAGCAAGCTGCGCGTCGGCACGCGCGGCATACCCGCGCGGCTCAAGCTCCCGATCCAGCTCGTGCTCGCGATTCCCATTGCCTGGCTGGCCACGGTGCAGGGCGGGCCGCAGCTTTTTCTGCCCGCCACGCCATGGGTGGTCTTTCCGCTTGCGGTCGCGGCCATCGTCGCCA
>VBGV01000094.1 GCA_005880755.1 Chloroflexota bacterium | reverse complement strand
ACAAGATCGTCTCCGCGGCCGACGCCATCCAGTCGGCGCTCGCGTCAGGCGGCCAGGGAGTGTCGGCGACGCCGGCGCCGGCCGTAAAGCTGACTCAGGCCGAGCTCGTTTACGTGCTCGTGCCGGCGGGCGACCGCAGCTTCTATGAGCCGGCGTTCCTCTTCTCGGGATCGTTCCAGCTCAATGGCAAGACGGTCGTGAAGCGCGTGCTCGTGCCCGCGATCGATCCCTCCCAGCGGACCCCGTAACGGTCTTCACGATCGGGCACTCGACCCGATCGCTCGACGAGTTCCTCGACCTGCTTCGGCAGCACGGCGTCGAGCTGCTGGTCGATGTGCGAACGGTACCGGACTCGCGTCGCATGCCTCATTTCGCCAAGGCGCCGCTCGAGCGATCCCTGGGCCAGCACGGGATCGGCTACCTCCACATGCCGGAGCTGGGCGGCTTGCGCAAGCCGCAGCCGGATTCGATCAACCTGGGCTGGCGCAACGTTAGCTTTCGCGGCTATGCCGACTACATGCAGACAGAAGAATTCTGGACGGGGGTGAATCGGCTCTTGGGACTCGGCCCCACCACGATCATGTGTGCTGAAGCTGTGCCCTGGCGGTGCCATCGCTCGCTCATCGCGGACGCGCTCACGGTGCAGGGTGTCGAGGTGAGGCACATCACCGGCAAGTCCGAGCCCGCGCGCCACGTTCTGACGCCCTTCGCCCGAGTTCACGAAGGCCGCATCTCCTATCCGGCGCCCGATACACTCGCGCTGTAGTGGGCAAGAAACAGATGCGGCAGGTCCGGCAGCAGGTCCGCAAGGTTCAGCCCAAACCGTCCGGCTCCAACGCCGCCGGCGCGACGCGGAAACAACGCGAGCGCTATGTCCAGTCCGGCGGGATGCTCCAGGGTTATGCCCCCGACTACGTGATTCGCATCGGCTACATCTCGATCGCGGTCGCCGTGCTTTGCGTGCTCATCATTGCGGCCTGTCTCGTCTTTCTTCCCCCGGTCTACGGGTGGCCTGACGCGATCGCCGCTTCCATCGCATGGGTGCTGCCGATCGCGCTGCTCGCCAGCTTCGTCGGTCCCGGGTTCCGGCTCGCACTCAAAGACCGCAGGAGCGAACCGAGGTTGGTCCAGGGCCAGCTGGTAGGCGCGAGCTCGGTGAGCACGTCGATCGGCCTCGGCATGCTCATGGTCCAGACGCGAGGCGGCGTGGAGCAGTACCTCGTGCCGCCCGCGCGCCTGAAGCAGGTGCCCGGGAACCAGGTGAACATCGTGCTTACGGTCACGCCTCATCTGAAGCATGTGAAGTCGGTCGGCGTGATGGGTCAGCGAATGGTGGGCCGCGTCGAGCCGCCGGTCCCGCCCGTGATGAGGCGGCTGCAGCTGCTGCCAGTGCTCACGCCCCTGGCGCTTGCCGGCGCGGCGGTGATCGGCGACGACGCGGTCGCGCTCGCACCCATCTCGCCGGCGGCGGTGCATGCCCTGCTCGCGGTGCTGACGGGAACGGTGCTCGGCGCGGCGGTCTACGGAGTTTCGTACCTGCTGCAGCGCCGGATGATGGAGGAAGTCCAGGCGCTCGTTCCGCGAACCTAGAGGCGCGCGCGAAAAGTCACGGTCTGGATCGAGTTGTTGCCGTAGCCCAGGCGGTTCCACTCGGCTTCCGGGGGCTGGGTCGCGCCGCTCGAGTCGGTGGCGCGGGAGCGGATCAGGATCGAGCCGGGCCGGTCGATCCGGGTGATGAGCTGCCAGCGCTGCCAGGCGTAGAGATTTGGCTGCCCGAGCAAGTTTGCCTCCAGCCAATCGCCGTCACCGACGCTGACGTCCACCCGCGCGATCGGATTCGATCCTGACCACGCCAGGCCCTCGATCGTCAGGTCGCCGAGCTTCACACGCGCGCCTTCCTCCGGTGCGGTGACAAGCGAACGGACATGCATCCGGGTGACGGGCGTGTCGCGGTCGTAGACGTATCGCTCGACCTGGTAGTAACCGTCAAACGGTCGATCCGTGACCTCGACCTCCACGAGCCACTTGACCCCGGCGACCGCATACCAGCCGGGCACGATCGCACGCAATGGATAGCCATGATTCGCGGCCATCGGTAGGCCGTTCATCTCATACGCGAGGAGAACCGGGGTTTCGAGCCCGAGGCCACGCTCGAATCCGTCGGCGCCGCGAAAGACCAGATGGCTCGCGTTGGGCTGGACGTCGGCGCGATCCAGGATCTCTGACAGCGCGACGCCTGTCCATTCGGCCGTGCTCACGGCGCCGAGCCCCCACGGTTCGCCGTCGATGGGCGGGTTGAACATGGACCGTCCGTTGCCGGCGCATTCGAGAGTCACAGTCAGCGTTTGGGCGGGCATGTGCCTCAGCTCGGGCAGCGAAAAGTCGAGCGAGTCGGTGACATGGCCACTCACGCGCAGCCGCCAGCGGTCGGCGTCGATGGCTGGCACCGGGAAGTGGTTGCGGACGTAGAAGCGATCGTTGGGCGTCACCGCTACATGAGCAAGGCGCGACAAGCGGACCTCGCAGTTGAGCGGATCGGCGCAGCGCACGACCAGGTCCGGATTGCTCAGAACCAGGTCGGCGCCGGCCGATTCCACGGTCGAATTAGACCACCGCTGCCAGGGAAAAGCTGGAGCCGCGGAAGTCATCGCACAAGGCTCGGCAAACGCCATACGCTCGGCGAATTCGGGTCGCGAGCGCCACTCGCGCAACGCGTCGCCGCCCTTCGGACGGCCGAGGGCGATCGCGAGCAGGCGCACGCGCTGTTGCGTGAGGCGGGCGACCTGTTCGCGCAGTCGGTCCCCTCGACGAGGCCCGATGCCGTGCCGCCATGGCGGCCGGCTGATCAGGCTTCCGGTTCTGTCTCCGGTTCTTGTGCCGGTGGGGTCTTGATCGCCGCTGCCGCGGGTGGCGTCTCAGGCGTCTTCTTGGGGCCTGTCCCCGACGGCAGCAGCTTGCTGCGCTCGGGGTAGGTCGCGATCAGGAGCAGGCTGAACGCGAGCCCGAAGATGACCGGCCCGAGGTGGAAACCCTTGCCGTGAATCGCGGACACGATCTCGAACACCAGCACGACGAGGCCGTACAGGATCCCCCCGCGGACCCACGCGACCGAACCTGAAGGGTTGAAGGCCGCGATGATCAGGCCGATTCCGAGGACGGCCGCGGCCGCGGATCCGTTGGTGCCGACCTGCTCGTCGATCGCCCTGAACGACTGCACCAGGACGGTTCCAACAGCTCCTCCCAGAAGGCCGATGCCCATCAGGAGCATCCCGATCCGCAGGATCAGCGGTCTCACGCCCGCGACTGTATACGGCCGGTACGGGCTTAGTCACGGATTAGACTCGATCCATGGCCAACGACGTCCCCATCACGCCCGAAGGGCTGGAGGCGGTCCGGAGGGAGCTCGACGAGCTGACCACCAAGCGCCGGCCCTCGATCGTCGCCAAGATCAAGGCAGCCCGCGAGCTTGGTGACCTTTCCGAAAACTTCGAATACCACGCTGCCAAAAACGAGCAGGGAATGATGGAGGCGCGGGTCAAAGAGCTCGAGGCGATCATCAAGAACCACGTGCTCATCGAAAACCACAACGAGCCCGGCGTGGTCGGAATGGGCAGCACGGTGCGTTTCGCCGAGGACGGCGAGGATGAGGAGATGTATCGCATCGTCGGCCCGGCGGAGGCCGACCCGAAGGCGGGCCGCGTCAGCTTCGAGTCGGCGCTGGGCAAGGCGCTGATCGGGCATCGCGTCGGCGATGTGGTGCAGATCAAGACCCCCTCCGCCGCGTACCGAGTCCGCATCACCGGCATTGAATAGGTCTGTCGCGGCCAGGGCTCCGCTCGATGAGGTCCGCCGCTGGATGGCGAGTCGCCACCTCGATGCGGTGTACGTCACCCGACCGGTTTCGATCGCTTACCTCACCGGCTTTCACGCCGACCCGCACGAGCGCCTGATGGCGCTGGCCGTGCGGAAGGACGGCGCGACGTTGATCGTGCCCGCGCTGGAGCGTCAGTCGGCGGCCGACCACGCGTCGAATGCCGACGTGGTGGCATGGCGCGACGGCGAAGATCCATACGAGCTGGTCGACCGCGCGCTCGCCGGCCTGACCGAGGTCGGCGTCGAAAAGGATCACCTCAGCCTGCTCTCGGCCGAGGTGATCACGTCGCGCACCGGTGTCAGCGAGCTGGTCGACGTCGGCACCGAGATCGTGCGCCTGCGTCTGATCAAGCATGAGGCCGAGATCGAAAAGCTCGGTCGCGCCGCGGCGATTACCGACGCGGCGTGCGAAGCGGCTTTCTCGCGCCTGCGCGCCGGCCAGTCGGAGATCGAGATCGCGCTGATGCTCGGCTCCTTGATCGGCGAGCTGGGCGGAACACTCGCGTTTGACTCGCTGGTGCAGTCCGGCCCCAACTCGGCGATGTCGCACGCAGGACCATCCAGCCGCAAGCTGGCGCCGGGCGACTTCGTGCTGCTCGACTTCGGCGCCGCGTTCGACGGCTACAGAGCGGATGCGACGCGGATGGCCGTGGTGGGCGAGCCCAGCGAGCGCCATCGGGAGATTCACGCCGTGGTGCTCGAGGCGCACGACGCCGCGATCGCGGCCGTGCGACCCGGAGCAACGACCGGCGATGTGGACGCTGCCGCGCGTCATTTAATTGACGCGGCAGGCTACGGCGAGCGCTTCTTCCATCGCGTCGGGCACGGCCTCGGCCTCGAGATTCACGAAGCTCCAAGCCTTGACCCTGGTTCCCAAACGGTGCTCGAGCCGGGCATGGTGTTCACCATCGAGCCGGGTGTATACATCCCAGGCTTCGGAGGCGTGCGGATCGAAGACGACGTGGTCGTCGAGGACGGTGGATGCCGCGTGCTCACGAAAGCGGATCGATCGCTGCGCGTCATCACCCACACCTGATGCTCGCGCCAGGCATGCGGCGCACCGCACAGAGGGAGATGGTCTACAACACGATCGTGCGCGTGGGTGGCCACTGCACCGCGGAGGAGATCACGGTCGAGCTGCACAAGGACCGCCCGGGATTTCCACGCAGCACCGTGTATCGAGCCCTCGAGGCGCTGACCGCATCAGGTTCGGTCTACGCAGCGCACCTCGGTGACGGCCCGACCCATTACGAGCTCGCGAGCGGCGACCACCATCACGCCGTGTGCCAGGTCTGCGGAGGCGTCATGCACATCCAGGAGGAGCTCGTGCATGAGCTCGAGGCGCACCTCGAGCAAGGGCATGGGTTCAAGCCCGTACGCACCGAGGTGCTCGTGGTCGGTGTCTGCGACGATTGTTCGCGCAACCCGGTGCCGCATCCCTCGCGCCGCCGGATGATCGACCCTCACCATCGCCACTAAGGAGGAGAAAGTAAATGGCGAGATTCATGTTTCAAGCGTCGTACTCGGCCGACGGCATCAAAGGCGTGCTCAAAGACGGCGGGACTGGACGTCGCACGGCGGTGGAGGCCGCGATCAAGTCGCTGGGCGGAAAGCTCGAAGGCTTTTACTACGCGTTTGGTGAAACCGACGTCTACGTGATCGTCGACGGAATCGACAATGCAACGGCCGCCGCGTTTTCCATGGGGGTCGGCTCGACCGGATCGCTCAGCAGGCTCAAGACGACTGTCTTGATGACTCCAGAGGAGATCGATCAGGCGGGCAAGAAGACGATGTCGTACCGCGCGCCCGGCCGCTAAGAGCCGGCATCATGGCCGATCGCTGGCTGACGTTCGACTGTTTCGGCACCCTGATCGACTGGCGCCACGGCATCCGGACGACGGGCGAGCTCATCTTCCCCGGCCACGGCGAGGCGTTCTTTGGGGCTTACATCGCCGCCGAGGCGGATGTGGAGAGCGAGGGGGCTTTCAAGCGATACCGCGCGGTGCTGACCGAGGCCACGCGCCGCGCGGCCAAACAGCTGGCGCTGGACCTCAAGCCGGACGACGCGACCGCGCTCGTCTCGACGATTCCCTACTGGCCCCCGTTTGCGGACGTCGGTCCCGCGCTGGGTGAGCTCCGCAAGGAAGGTTGGAAGTTGGCGCTGCTCACAAACTGCGACCGCGACATCATCGCCCTCACCCAGCGGCGCCTCCCCGCCTCGTTTGACGCGGTGGTCACCGCGGAGGACGTGTCCGCCTACAAGCCGAGCCCGGCGCACTTTCGGCTGTTCCAGTCGACGTTCGGTTCCTCGGCCGGCGCGTGGATTCATGTGGCCCAGAGCTACTTCCACGACATCAGACCCACGCACGAGCTTGGCATCACGCGGATCTGGGTCAACCGGCAGGGCGAGAAAGACGACCCGTCGCTGGCTGACGCGGTGGTCCGTGGGCTGGCTCAGTTGCCTGAGGCGGTGGCCAGGCTAAGCAAAGTCAGCTAGGTCGACTCGCGCCCGGTAGACGCGGCGCGCCGGGCCGGACTGGACCAGGTTGCCGTTGGCCTCGCGGCGCAGCGCCAGGTCGCCGCCCGGCATCCGCACCGTGACTTCGTCGTCGACCAGCCTGCGTCGCATGCAGGCCGCCGCCACGGCGCTGGCGCTCGTCCCCGATGCGAGCGTGTAGCCGGCGCCACGCTCCCAGATCTCCGCGCGCACGCGCGCGCGATCTACAACCTCGCAGAGCTGGACGTTGGTCCGCTCCGGGAAGGCCGGATGGCGCTCGAGGTGAGGCCCGAGCTCGAGGCAGCGCTCTTTCGTCACGGGCTGGCCGAAGACGACGCAGTGCGGGTTGCCGACCGAGACCAGCACCGCCTCGACGCGACCGGCAGGCGTGTCGAGGTCGACCTGGTCGGGCTCGCCGTCAAACATCGCCGGCAGGTCGGCGGCGCGGAACGACGGGCGCCCGATGTCGAGCTCGGTCGTGATCTCGGCACCGTTCCTGGACAGGACCCGGAGGGAGTTGGCTCGGTCGGCGGTCCTCAGCTCAAAGCGCTCGCCCGCGCCGTGCAGGAGCACCGCATGCGCCGCCGTGATGCGCAGGCCGTTGCCGCTCTTCTGGGCCTCGGAGCGGTCGGGGTTGAAGATCCGAACGGTCATGGCCTTGGGGTCGAAGGCGAGCAGGCCATCGGAGCCGAGGCCGAGGTGCCGGTCGCACAGCGTCGGCAGAAGGGCCACGACCTCGTCGAGCGGACCCGGCAGGTCCATCACCAGGTAGTCGTTGCCCAGCGCCTGGTACTTAAAAAGGTCTATTTGCGACACCGTCGCAATTGTCCTGGAATTCGCCAGGCCGACCGGGGATTGCTTAGAATTGAACGTCTAATGCGGGACCTGACCTGGCCTGCTCAGCGACTGATCCACATCCCGGCCTGCTTCTGTAGCTAGCCCCGGTCGTCTGCTCGCGCCGTAAGGGCGCGCACATTTGACCGCTTCGTTTCTCCCCCACCGTTCGTTCGGTATTGGCATTTTCTGGAGGAATTGGAATTGAGCTCACAAACCCAAACCAAGGCATTGGTGACCACCGAGTGGATCGCCGGGCATGCGAAGGACTCGGGTCTTCGTGTGGTCGAGGTCGACGTCGACCCGTCGGTCTATGAGAAAGGTCACATCGAAGGTGCGGTCGGCTGGAACTGGAAGCGTGACCTCCAGGACCAGCTCGCGCGCGACATCGCGCCGAAAGAGGCGCTGGCCGAGCTGCTCGGTAAAAGTGGAATCACACCTGACACCACGATCGTGCTCTACGGCGACAACAACAACTGGTTCGCCGCGTACGCATACTGGGCGCTGAAGTACTACGGCCACGACAAGGTCCAGCTGGTGGACGGCGGCCGCGTCAAGTGGGAGAAGGAAGGCCGGCCGTACTCGACCGACGTGGCGAGCCACCCGGCGACGAGCTACCACTTCAAGAGCTCG
>VBGV01000093.1 GCA_005880755.1 Chloroflexota bacterium | reverse complement strand
AGCGAAGATCAACATCGTTCTCTAGAAGACTTCAGCTGCGATCAGGTCGTCCAGGGTTTCGCGCCGGCGCATCACGCGCGCCTCGCCCTCGCGGAGCATGAGCACCTCCGGCCGCGGCATCCCGTTGTAGTTGCTCGCCATCGCCAGGCAGTACGCCCCCGCCGCCGGCACCGCGATCACGTCCCCCGGCTGGAGCGGCGGCATCGCGATGTCCGTGATCAGGATGTCCGTCGACTCACAGTACTTGCCGGCGATCGTCACCTTGCCGTCAGTCGCGTGGTCCGGGTCGGAGGCGAGGAACGCCTCGTAGCGCGCGCCGTAAAGCTTGGGGCGGATGTTGTCGCCCATGCCGCCGTCCACCGCGACATACCGACGAACGCCAGGAATGTCCTTGATCGAACCCACCGTGTAGAGCGCCATCCCGGCCGGGCCGGCGATCGATCGCCCTGGCTCCACGACCAGCTCCGGCACTTTCAGATCGCGACGCGCGCACCCCTTGACGAGCGCATGCCGCACCGTCTCGACGAAATGTCTCGGTGTGGGTGGGTCGTCGTTTTGGGTGTACGCGATGCCGAGCCCGCCGCCCGCGCCCAGCTTGCGCGGTTCGTAGCCGAGCCCATCGCGTAGCTCGACAAGCAGGTCGAGCATGATCTCCATCGCCTGTTCGTAGGCGCCGAGCGCGAAGATCTGCGACCCGATGTGCGAGTGCAGGCCGACCAGCTCGAGACGTGGATGCTCCAGCGCGGCCGCGACTGCATTTCGCGCGGCGCCCGACTCGATCGAGAAGCCGAACTTGGAGTCGAGCTGCCCGGTCGAGATGTGGTCGTGCGTGTCCGGCTTCACCCCCGGCGAAATCCGCAGCATCACCGGGGCCCGCGCCCCGTCCGGCACCACGTGGCGCAGCAGGTCGAACTCGTGGTCGCCGTCGATGACGATGATCGCGCCCGCGCGATACGCGGCCTCCAGGTCCTCGACGCTCTTGTTGTTGCCGAGGAAGTGCACGCGGTCGCGCGGAAAGCCGGACTTCAGAGCAAGGTGCAGCTCGCCCGCCGAAACGACGTCGAGGCCCAGACCTTCCTCTGCGATGACGCGCAGGAACTGCGGAGAGGCGAACGCCTTGGCCGAGTAGAGGACCTGTCCCGCGCCGTCCATCGCGGCCATGTATTCCGCGGCGCGCTGCCGTACCGTCGCTTCGTCGTAGACGTAAAGCGGGGTTCCATGGCGGCGGGCGATTTCGACGAGGTCGCAGCCACCCACCTCCATGTGGCCGGCGGCGTTGACCCGGTACGTGACCGGGAAGAGCAAGGCTAGGTGTCTAGTTCGGGCTCGAGCCGCAGGAGCCGCACGCGCCCCCACAGCAGCCGCCGCCGCTGGTCTCGCTCGCGAAGTCCGAGACCGACGATGACTCGCCGCCGCTGGCGAAGGCGAAGCTCGAGACCAGCACCCGCGTCTTGGTCGACTCGCATGCCGGACAGACCTGCGCGTGGTCGCGCTCGGCGAACCGCGTCAAGACCTCGAACTTCCCGGCGCAGCTCTCGCACCGATACTCGTAGATGGGCATTTCAGTGAACGATTCTAGACTTCATGAACTCGCACGGATGATCTCGGAGTGGCCGGGGCTCGTGTCCAGCCCGGCTCAAGAGCTCGTCGAGGATTCGCTCGTCCTGCTGGAACACCTCGGCGAAGCACTCCGGCTGGTCGACGTTGGGTCCGGAGGCGGCCTGCCCGGCCTGCCGCTGAAGATCGCGCGGCCCAGCCTGGCGGTGACGCTGATCGAGGCGGACCACGCCAAGGCCGCATTCCTCGTCCAGGCCTGCGCGAGGCTGCATCTCGAAGGCGTCGAAGTGCTGGCGAGACGCGCGGAGGAGGTCGGCCAGGACCAACGCTACCGCGAAACCTTTGACGTGGCGGTGGCGCGAGCAGTGGCGCCCATGCCGGTGCTGGTCGAGCTCTGCCTGCCCCTGGTCCGGGTCGGCGGCAGGCTGCTCGCGCAGAAAACAGATAAGGAACCCATGACGCCGGCCCAGCGTGCCATCGAGGTTCTGGGCGGGTCGAGGGCGAGGGTGGTGCCTGCTCGTTCGGCTGTCCGTCGAACCGGGACACTGGTGATCGTGGAGAAGATTCGTCCGACGCCGGCGCCGTACCCACGCCGTCCCGGACTTGCTCGACGCAAGCCCCTATAGGCGATGCGGGCGGAAGCCTTAACCTTGGAGCCGGGGTGGGATGCCGAAACTGAATCTTGTTCCGCGCGAGCGCAGGTTCAATGAACTTTTCAGTCGACAAGGCCAGCTCGTGAGCGAGGCGTTGGCCGAGCTAGGCGGCTCCCTAAATGATGAACTCAGTCGTCACGCTGTCATGCGAGAGCTCGAGCACAGATGCGACGACGTAACGCACGAGATTTACAACCTGACGAACCGGACCTTCGTGCCTCCTTTCGAACGGGCCGACATCCTGATGCTTGCCCATTCGCTCGATGAGATCGTGGACCTCGCCGAGGAGACTGCAGACAAGATCGATCTGTACCACGTCGAGTCCATTACGGATGCTGCGAAAAGCATGGGCCGCTGCCTCGCTGAGGCAGGCTCCCAAATCGCCAGCGCAGCCGACAAACTGGTCGATGGAAAGGATTTGGTCGAGGTGCTCGAGGACATTCACCGCCTGGAGAACGAGGGCGACCACATCACGCGGCAAGCTTTGCAGAGACTCTTCGAGACAAACCATCGGACCGCGGCCGACCTGATCAAATGGAAGGACCTCTACGCGCTGCTTGAGTCGACGCTGGACGAATGTGAGTCGGCGGCAGAGATCATGGAATCGATCAACATCAAGTAGGCCGGCGAATTAGGGATTCAGCTCGGACAGCAACAGTCGCACGCGGCGCTCGATCTCATCGCGAATCTCTCTGACTGCCGGCGCCGGAAGACCGGCCGGGTTGCGGATGCCCCAATCTTCGACCGGCGCGGCGAAGACCGGGCATTCTTCCGCTTCGCAGCCCATCGTGACGACGCGGGTCGCGGCCCTCGCCATCTCGGCCGAAAGTGCCTGTGGCCGTTCGTTTCTGAGATCGATGCCGATCTCGCCCATCACGTCCATGACCTCCCGGTGGACACGCTTGGCCGGCCTTGTGCCCGCCGACTCGACATCGACGCGGCCATCCGACAAGCGCTTGAGGAATGCGGCGGCCATCTGGCTGCGGCCCGCGTTCTCAACGCATACAAATAGGACGCGTTGTCGGGCACGTTCCAACTCGTCCAGACGGTAACCGATCCCACGCAGGGTTGTGATTCGCACGCCGCTGGCCTCGAGTTTTGGCCGAAGCCACGCCACATGCACGTCCACAGTTTTCGGCTCACCTACAAACCTCGCGCCCCAGGCGGCGGCCAGGATTCGGTCCCGGCTCAAGACGGTACCTTCGTTCAAGAGGAACGCATTCAGAAGGTCGAACTCACGGGGGGTCAAAGGGAGTTCGCGATCCTCGACATGGGCGCGCCGAGATTCTGAGTTCAGCTCGATACGACCGACCTTCAAACGGGTCCTCGGCGGTGGCGGCGCACCTTTGGCCAACATGGCCTGGACCTGTGCCGCGACGAGGTTCATTGCGCTACCGCTCGGTAGCCATGCGTCCGCCCCCATCCCGAGGCAGGTCGCAGCCACCGCCTGATCCGGGCCGATGATCAACAGCGGCGCCGCGGTCGCGCGACGGACAGCAGCGGTCCCATCGACCAGATCGACGCCGTCGAGGACGATCGCATCCACGAAGGGCTCGCGTTGAAGACCGTCGACGCGCCTGTGGGCGACGACGTCTGCCCCCCGGGGGCCCAGCCGTTCCTTGAGATACGCGGCTGTCCCCGGAGCGCCGCCGATCACGACGACTCGGGTACGGGTCGCCTCAGTACTTGGAGACGTTCAGCTCCTCCACATGCCCCGTCACTAGGTAGACGACCCGCTCGCAGACGTTGGTGGCTCGATCGGCAATTCGCTCGAGGTTATGAGTGACCCAAAGCATGTACGTCGCCTCGGTGATGTGGCGCGGATCGGCAACCATGGTCGAGATCAACTCCTGGTAGGCGCGGTCATAGAGACCGTCGATGTCGTCGTCTTCGCGACATAGGGCTCGCGCCAGGTCCACATCGCGCGTCTCGAGGGCCTGCAGAGTGCGCGTCAGCAGCGACAGAGTTAGGGAGCCCATTTCGACGATCACGCCTGGCACCCCCAGCGCAGGCCGGGGCCCAAGCATCAGCGCTACTTTCGCGATGCCTTCCGCATGATCACCGATGCGTTCCAGCTCGGGGAGCACATAAAGAGTCCCAACCAAGACCGGAATGTCGTCCTCAGCAGCCGCCGAAAGCCGACCGGTGATCTTTTCCTCCAGCTCGTAACGGAGACGGTTGACCTCCATGTCGTCCCGAACGACACGATCGGCCAAAGCCAGGTCGCCTCGCGTGAACGCTTTCAACGCACCCTGCAGTGCCTGCTCAACCAGTCCTCCGAGGCGCTGCACGCCAGTCTCGGTCACTCCGAGAATGGTAGTGGCGACGTTAACGACGCCTTAACCAAAGGCTGCCTAGCCTTTCTTGCGGAGGACAGATGAAACTCACACCAGTCACCCCCGGACGCCGCTTCTACGAGCTGTTCCGAACCCAGGGCAAGCTCGTCAGCGAAACGCTGACCGAGCTCAGCAAGTCGTTGCTCGAGGGCAAGAGCCGCCACGCCCGGCTGCGTGACCTCGAGCACGAGTGCGACGACGCGACCCATCAGATACACAACCTTGTCAACAGCGCGTTTATCACGCCCATCGATGAAGGCGACATCCTGCTGCTGGCTTCGAGCCTTGACGACGTGGTCGACCTTGCGGAGGAAACCGGCGACAAAATCGACCTCTACCGCATCCAATCCATCACCGACCCTGCCAGGCAGATGGGCGAGTACCTCGCCAGAGCCGGCGTCGAACTCGCCGCCGCGCTGGATCGTTTCGAAGGTTTCCGCGAACTCCAGCCTCACCGGGACGAAATCCACCGGCTGGAAAACGAGGGGGATCAGTTGATGCGGACTGCGATCGGAGACTTGTTTTCGCGGGTCACCGACGCATCCGAGCTCGTGAAGTGGAAAGACATCTACGACCTGCTCGAAGCAACGATGGACGCTTGTGAGCACACGGCCAACGTCATGGAGACGATCGCGATCAAGAATGCGTGAGACCGCGATCCTCCTGTGGTTCACGATTGCGGTCGCCGTCGTTTTCGATTTCACCAATGGTTTTCACGACACAGCGAACGCCATCGCCACGTCCATTTCGACCCGCGCGCTGTCTCCACGGGCCGCCGTGGGGCTGTCCGCAGTCTTCAATCTGATCGGAGCCGTAATCACCGTCGCGTTCTTTCAAGCCAAGGTCTCGAACACCATCGCCAGCACGTTGGCGATCAAGCCCGGGCTCGTGGTCGTGATGGCTGCGCTTCTAGGCGCGATCGCATGGAACCTCATCACGTGGTATCGAGGATTGCCTAGCAGCTCAACCCACGCTTTGATCGGCGGTCTCTGCGGCGCCGGGATTGCAGCCGCCGGCGGGCTAGGAGGCGTCAAATGGTCCGCGCTGGTCAAGCAGGTAGCCAGCCTGGTCATCTCGCCACCCCTTGGCTTTCTGGCCGCGGGGATCTTTGCCGTCCTCTTGACCGTCGTCGTCTACCGGGCAGGATGGCGGCCAGGCCCGGTCAATCGCACCCTTCGCGGCGTGCAGGTCCTCACATCGGCCTATCTGTCTTTCTCACATGGGGCCAACGATGCCCAAAAGACGATGGCGGCGATCACGCTCGCCCTGGTGGCTTCGGGAGATCTGCCGAAGTTCCAGGTCCCTTTGTGGGTGGTCGCTCTCTCCGCGGCCGCGATCGGCTTTGGGACCTACGCCGGTGGGTGGCGAATCATCAGGACGATGGGCTGGAGCATCCTCAAGCTGGAGCCCGCGACGGCTTTGTCAGCGCAACTCATGGGCGCGACCGTGATTCAAGCCGCGACGCTTGCCGGACTACCTGTCAGCACGACGCATGTGATCACGGGGGCGGTAATCGGCGTCGGCGCCAGCCGAAAGCTATCAGCAGTCCGCTGGGGTCTCGGCGCCAACATCATCGCCGCATGGTTCGTGACGATTCCCGCGTCCGCGCTGATTGCGTGGGTCGCTTTCGCCATCCTCCATACCGCCGGCTTGCATGGATAGCAACCGTAAAGACTATTTCTGATCTGCGTCTCCACGGTTAAACTTGCTGAGGACCGAACGCCCCAAACGTTTCAGCTGACGAAGGAGCAAACGTGGCAACAAAGATCCTTGAAGTTGCGGATGTGAGCGTGATCAGAGCCGCGGGTGGAGTTGTTCTGCGCAAGTCGAGATTGGGCGAGACCGAGATCGCGGTCATCCATCGCCCCGCGTATGACGATTGGACTCTGCCCAAAGGCAAGATCGAGCCGGACGAAACCCCAGAGGACTGCGCGCTGCGCGAGGTGCGCGAAGAGACCGGCCTTCGCTGCCAGCTCATGCGGCCGCTTGGCTGCACTGCGTACGTCGACCGCCGCGGACGCGACAAGGTCGCCTGCTACTGGGTGATGGAGGTGCGGGGCGGCAAGTTCAAGGCGGGGATCGAGGTCGACAAGCTGCTGTGGCTGCTGGTCGAGGACGCGGTGAAGCGACTGAGCTACGGCCGCGACAAAACGCTGCTCCTGCAGCAGGACCTCTAGGTAGCCCCGCCCCTCACCCCACATCCCTCTCCCCTGAGGGGAGAGGGTGCCTATGAAGCTCTCGTAAGCTTTCTCGCGTGCAGACCCTGACGCACGCGGACCCTCTTGTCGTCGCGGGAGTGACCCTTCGCTCGCGCCTGTTCCTGGGCACCGGCAAGTACACCAGCGACGAAGCGATGCTTGCCGCCATCGAGGCTTCCGGGTGCGAGCTGATCACCGTCGCGTTACGCCGGCTGGACCTCGACGGCCCCATCAAGAAGACGATCCTCGACGCGATCGACTGGTCGCGCTACCGCATCCTGCCGAACACGGCCGGCTGCCGCACCGCCGACGAGGCGATCCGCATCGCGCGGCTCGCTCGCTCGATGGGCCTCTCGGACTGGGTCAAGCTCGAGGTCATCCCCGACCCTCGCTACCTCTTCCCCGATCCCGAGGAGACGCTCAAGGCCGCGCGCGTGCTCGTCGCCGAAGGCTTCCAGGTCCTGCCATACATCAACGCCGACCCCGTGCTCGCGCGCAAGCTCGAGGAGCTCGGGACGGTCACCGTGATGCCACTCGGCTCGCCCATCGGATCGGGCCAGGGCCTGCAGACGCTGGAGCAGATCCGCATCATCGTCGAAGAGGCGCGCGTGCCTGTCGTCGTCGACGCGGGCATCGGCGTGCCTTCGGATGCGGCGCTCGCCATGGAGCTCGGCGCCGACGCGGTGCTCGTCAACTCCGCGGTCGCGCTCGCCAAAGACCCCGCGCTGATGGCAGAAGCCATCAAAGAGGGCGTCGAGGCTGGCCGCAAGGCGTACCTCGCAGGGCGCATCCCCCGGCGCGGTGACGCCAGCCCGAGCTCCCCGACCGAGGGCATCTCGCGCCCGAGCTAGTCACACCGGTGGCGATGGCGATCGTTTCCAGCGCGGAGGCCGGCCTTCGCGCTGCGCCCAGGGCAACGATCCTGCAGCTTCGGGCGGCCGAGCTCAGCGCTCGCGAGCTGGAGCGCGAGGCGGTGCGCCTGGTGGCGTCGTCACCAGTTCCCGTGTTGATCAGCTCGCGGTGCGACATCGCCCTCGCCGCCGGCGCCGCCGGCGTGAACCTGCCCGAACGCGATATCGGGCTCGAATTCGCTCGCGGCCTGATCAGGCATGGCCTGGTCGGCCGCTCGGTCCACTCGATCGCGGCGGCGCAGCGCGCCGAGATCGAAGGAGCGGACTTCGTCATCTTCGGACCGGTCTGGCACAGCGAGAGCCATCCGAACGTCGAGCCGGTCGGGGTCGAGGCCCTGTCGCGTGTCGCGGCCGCGCTGCGCATCCCCGTGCTGGCGATCGGGGGCGTGACTGAAGAGCGCATCGCTAGCGTCCACGCCGCGGGCGCCGAGGGCTACGCGGCGATAAGGATGTTCCAGTGATCGCGCTCCAGGTCAACGGCAAGAAGGTGGAGCTTGGGGCGCCAACCCCACTGCTCGCTTATCTCGAGCAGCTCGGCGTCAACCCGCGCGCGGTGGCAGTCGAGCACAACGGCGAGATCATCGACCGCGCCGCGTATGAGCAGTTGATGTTGCGCGATGGCGACCAGGTAGAGATCGTGCGCATGGTCGGCGGCGGATCGCCTAGCTGACCGCGAGCCGCTCCCGGATCGCCGCCTCCGCCTCGGCCCGCTCGTCCCACGGCTCGGAGCCGCGCGCCGTCCGCATCGAGCGCTCATGGCCCTTGCCGGCCAGCAGCACGGTGTCACCTGGACGTGCGATCTCGATCGCCCGCCGAATCGCGGCGCGCCGGTCGATGACGACCTCGAAGTCGCGACCCGGAGCCTTGCCCTCGGCGCCCGCCTGCACGTCGCGGGCGATCTCAGTCGGGTCCTCGCTCAGCGGATCGTCGGTGGTGATGATGAAAAAGTCAGAGAACTCGGCGGCGGCGCGGCCCATCCCCGGGCGGTCGTGGTCGGAGCGCGCGGTGGAGCCGAAAACGGCGATGAGCCGCCCCCGCGTGAACGGTCGCAGCTCCGCCAGCGCGCTCGCGAGTGAGCCGGCCGCATGCGCGAAGTCGATGTAGACACGAAAGTCCTGGCCGAGATCGACGGGCTCGAGCCTGCCGCGCACGCCTTCAAATCCCGCCAGCCCGCGGCCGACGTCCTCGACCTGCACGCCCAGCGCAAGGCACACGCCTGCGGCGCAGAGCGCGTTGTAGATGTTGAAACGCGCCGGAACGTTCAGCGTGACCTCGGTCTCCCCCATGGGAGTTTGCATGCGGAATCGCGACCCCGACCCCGTGATGGCAAGGTCGAGCGGGTGCAGGTCCGACCCGGTGGTCAGGCCGTAGGTCCACCGGCGCGAGATGGGACGCCGCGCCAGCCGCTCGTAGCTCGGGTCGTCTCGGTTCAGGACCGCGGTCTTCTCGACGCCCTTGTCGGCCGCGCGCGACGTCAGGTCGATCAGGCGCGCCTTCGCCTCGATGTATTCCTCCCAAGAGGCG
>VBGV01000092.1 GCA_005880755.1 Chloroflexota bacterium | reverse complement strand
CTCACTCCGCCCAGGAGAACGGCTCTTGGGCGGAGCTCCTCCCAGGTCACGTCTCCGTCGCCCTCCAGCGGATCCTCGTTGTAAACCTGCAGATCGGCCAGCATCCCCGGCTCGAGCGTGCCCTTGACGTCTTCCTCGAAGCTGGCGTAAGCGCCGCCGGCGGTGTAGGCGCGCAGCGCGGCGAGCAGGCTGACCCCGTTGACCTGGTCCTCCACCGCGACGCGAATCCCGGGCCAAGGGTTGGGGTCCGGGATCACGGGCAGGTCTGAGCTGAAGGCCACCCGAACGCCCGCCCGCATCAGCCCGCGGTGCGCCGCGAGGTCTTTGCGATCGCGGACCGGAAAGAAGATCGTCGATGCGACGCGCCCGAAGCGGGCGGCGATCGGCTGCATCACGGCGACCATGCCGAGGCTGGCGAGCCGTGCCTGCAGGTCGGGCGGGCAGATCGTGCAGTGCTCGACGCGATGACGAAGGTGAGTGGCTCCGGCGGCCTCGACCGCGTCGCACATCGCCTCGATCGCGGCGTCGCCGATGGCGTGCGCCGCGACCTGCAGGCCTGCCGGCGATGCCCTCGCCACCAGGTCGCGAAGCTCCTCTCGTGTCGTGCGCCACACGCCGCCGCCCCCACGCATCGCCACGCGCTCCGCGCCGCCGTCGACAAAGATCTTGATCGGACCGGCGCGCACCATCGACCCGCCGAAACCGGTCCGCACACCGAGCTCGGAGGCCGCTTCGAGCAGCTCCCAGGAGAGGAACTCGTTGACGCGGAGGCGGAGCCGGCCGTCGCATGCCAGGCGTTCGTAAGCGCGCAGGTCGTCGGCGAATCCGCGGTTGACCGCGGCACCCACCGACGTAATCCCGCGCGAGACGAGCAGCTCCTGGGCTTGCAGGACTCCCTCGATGCGACGCTCCAGGCTGGGCAGCGGCTGCACGTCGGCCACCATCCGCATCGCGGACTCCAGCAGCAACCCGTTCGGCAAGCGGTTCATGTCCCGGCCGATGCGGCCTCCAGGCGGATTTTGGGTGTCGCCTGTGATGCCGGCCGCCGCCAGGGCCGCCGAATTGGCGACGCGGGCGTGGCCGCCGCGCTCGTCGATGTAGGCCGGCCGATCCCCAGTCACGCGATCGAGCTCCGTCCGGTGCGGCTGGCGGAGCTCGGTCAGCTCGTCGGTCCGGTAGCCCATGCCCTGCTGCCACTCGCCGGGCTTCAGGCCTTTGGAGTGCTCCTGGAGGCGGTCGAGGATGTCGTCGACGCCGCGCACCCCGCTCAGGTCGGCGGCGAAGCGCGTCAGCCCGTAGTAGACGACGTGCGCATGCGCGTCGTTGAAGCCAGGCAGGACGGCCGAGCCGCCCAGGTCGACGACGCGGGTGCGTGGACCTCGGAGGCCCATGACCTCGCGGCCGCCGGAGGCGAGGACCTTGCCGCCGGCGATCGCCAGGTGGCTCTGGGGGTTGAGACCAGCGCGTCCCAGCGTGCGGATGCGCCCGCGCGCCAGGATCAATTCCGCTCTCACTCGGTCGTTAGATTAAGCGGGTGGCGGTGATCGACCTGCGCTCCGACACGGTGGCGATGCCCAGCCCGGAGATGCGCCAGGCCATGGTCACGGCTCCGCTTGGCGACGACGTCTTCGGCGACGACCCCACCACGAACAAGCTGCTGGAGGTCGCGGCGGCGCGGATGGGCAAGGCGGCGGCCATGTTCGTACCGAGCGGCACGATGGGCAACCTGATCGGCATCGCGGTCAGCGCGCGCAGCGGCGAGGAGCTCATCGCCGACGCCGATTCGCACGCCTTCTACTACGAGACCGCCGGGGCGGCGGCGGTTTGCGGGGTGCAGATCAGGCCCGTGCCGACTGAAGCCGGTGTCATGTCCCCGAGGCAAGTGGAGGAGGCGGTCCGGCCGCGGGACGACCCCCATGAGCCGATCACATCGGCGATCACGTTTGAGAACACGCACAACCGGCACGGCGGCATCGTCTGGCCGCTCGCGGACCTGCGCGCGGCGAGCGACGCGGCGCACTCGCAAGGCTTGCGGGTCCACCTGGACGGAGCTCGCATCTTCAACGCAGCCGTCGCCCTGAACGTGGAGGCGGCCGACATCGCAGCGTGCGCCGACACGGTGACTTTTTGCCTGTCGAAGGGGCTCGCATGTCCGGTGGGGAGCATCTTCTGCGGCTCGGAGGAGGACGTCGAGCAGGCTCGCCGCTGGCGCAAGCGGCTGGGCGGCGGCATGCGGCAGGTCGGTGTCCTCGCCGCCGCAGGCCTGATCGCGCTCGACCACATGGTCGACCGGCTTGCCGACGACCACGCCAACGCCCGCACGCTGGCGGAGGGCCTGGCCGAGCTGCCGGGCGTGAAATGCGACCGGGGCCGCGTGCAGACCAACCTGGTCTATTTCGACCTGGACACGATGCCCGCGCCGGCGTTCACCGACGAATGCGCCAGGCGCGGCCTTCTGGGCGGTGCGGTCGGACCGCGAGGCATGCGCTTCGTCACGCACTACGGGGTCGATTCGGAGGACGTGCAGTCGGCGCTGAAGATCTGCGAAGAGGTGCTCAGCTGAGGAGCGTGGCCAGAAGCGTCGGGTCGATGTTGCCGCCGCTCACCACGGCCACGGTCGTCGGGCCGGGCTGGAGCTGCTCGAGCGCAGCGTAAGCCAAAGCCCCCGCGCCTTCCGCTACCACCTTGGCGGTGGCCGCGATCTCAGGAATGGCGGCCTTGAGCCGCGGTTCGGACACGATGAGCCAGCGGTCGACGCACTCTTTCAAAAGCTCGAACATGCGCGGATCGAACGGAGCGGTGGTGCCGTCCGCGATCGTGTCGGGCTTCGGCGCCACCGCGCCGCCCGATTCGAAGGCAAGCTGCCACAGCGGATAGCCGTCGGACTGCACGCCGACCACCTCCACGTCGGGATGTATCCCCTTCAGCGCTGACGCGATCCCGCTGATCAGCCCTCCGCCGCCGACCGGCACCACCACCCGCTCGAGGTTCGGCACGTCCTCGAGGAGCTCGAGCCCGATGCCGCCATGGCCGGCGATGACGTCCGGGTCGGCGAAACCGTGAATGAACGCCTCGGGCTCATTGCGCCACTGCTCGCTCGTCATCCACTCGATCAGCTCGTCGCGCGGCATGCCGATCACCGTTCCACCCAGCCGTCGGACGCCGTCCGACTTCGGCGGCGGTGCCGTGTCGTACATGAACACGCGGCACGGGACGCCGAGCTGCCGGGCGACGTAGGCACAGGCCTGCGCGGCGTTGCCGGCGCTCACCGTGATCAGGCCACGACGCAGACGATCCGGCGGCAGCGCGAGGGCGGCCGAGAAGAAACCGCGGACCTTGAAGCTGCCGGTCGGCTGCAGGCACTCGAGCTTGAGCTGGGCGCCCTCGACGGGAATCAACGGTGACCTGAGCACGTGCGGCCGGGCGCGTTCGGCGGCCGCGCGGACGCGATCGATCGGGATCACGCCGATAATCGTAAGAAGAGTAGGCTCCGGGGCCTCGCCGAGACATTCGGCGATCCAGGGGTCCCTCCCGCGCTACGCGCGGGGACCCCAGCGGACGGCCGAGCATCGCAGCGAGCGCATCCGTTGATGCGTGAGCGAGAAGCGCACACCTGCTGGGGTCCCCATGCCGAAGGCATGGGGGCAGTGGGCCGCATGGGCGCCGAAGCTCCGGCGAGGATCTCGGGGCATACTCTTCATGTGCCGATTTACGAGTACCGCTGTGAGGAGTGCGGCAAGCGATCGTCGGCGCTGCTGGGCAGCTACTCCTCGGCCGACCCCGCGTGCCCACACTGCGGCAAGCACGCGCTGCGCCGGCTCGTGTCAACCTTCGCCACGGTGAGCTCGGGCGAGGGCGACGGCGGCGACCTGGGGGACGACTTTGGAGGCGGTGAGGGCGATTTCGGAGGCGGTGACGACGATTTCGGAGGCGGCGACGACGACTTCTAGCCGCTAAGTCCCAGGACTTCGTTGGCTGCCTTGATCAGCTCCCGCCGGTGCGTCTCGTCATGGGCGAAGATGCGAAACAGCGCCATCCGCACCGGCAGGCGCCGGAACAGGTCCAGCACCCGGCTCTGCCGGTAGCGGTCCTCGAGCGGCTCATAGAAAAGAATGTCCGACGTCTCGGTCATCGGGTTGAACGCGCGTGACTCCTGCGCCGCAACGTCGACTTCGAAGACGATGTCACGCAGGTTTGCGGGCAGGCGCGTGCGCAGCTCGGACGCAAACTGATCGCGGGTCACCGAGAGCGCGGCGCTCGGAATGTCCCGCGCGTCGGTGTGTCCCTGGTAGATCAGCTTCCACTTCAGCTTTCGCGCCACCACGTCCGCCCACGCCTGGCCCAGCTCGCGCTGATTCGCATCGCCGTGGCCGTGCGCCCATCGATCGACGTCGGAAAGCAGCGACCACTCGGTCAGGGCCTGGTAGCGGTCCAGCCTCTCGAGCGGGTTGCCGCCGAGCAGCAGCTCGAGCGTCGGCCGGAACACCTCGCGCAGCTGCAAGTCGATGCGCCGCACCGTCCGGTGGAAGTACACCTGGTGATAGAGGTAGAGGCGCGAGTTGAGGAATATGTACAGCGCCTCGGCGGCGTGCGCGTGCAGCGTCAGGCCGCGCTCGGAGACGAACGAGTAGTGGATGATCCGCTGCACGTCGACCGGGCCGGCCGACACGCCGCATATATAAGAGTCGCGAGGGACGTAGTCCATGTTGTCGGCCGAGAACGCGCCCACCAGGGCGGGTCGCAACAGCGCCAGCCATGGCGGCGGCTCGAAGCCCTCCAGGTCGGTCGACGAGATTAGAAACGCGACCCAGCGAGGATCGATCCGCTCGCCGCGTTCGAAGTCGGCGCCGGGTGAAGCGCCGACCTCCCCGATCAGGTCCGCCAGCGGGCCTGTGATCAGGGCACGCCCGATGACCTCGTGGTCGATGCCCCACGTATCGAGGTAGTTCTCGTCGAAGAAGTGACCGAACGGCCCGTGCCCGACGTCGTGCAGCAGGCCCGCCAAGCGCATCGTCTCCTCCACGAGCTGCAATGACGGCGTATCCGGGCACGACACATGGAGCGAGGGATAGAGATGGCGCGCCCATTCGCCGGCCAGGTGCATCGCGCCCAGCGCGTGCTGAAACCGGGAGTGCTCGGCCGTGGCGAAGACCCACCACGCGCTCTGCAGCTGATGGATGCGGCGCAAGCGCTGCAGCCACGCGGCATCCACCAGGTCCTGCTCCGCGGCCTGACCCGCGACGCCGCCCGGCCCGCCCTTCGTGATGCGAAGGTATCCGTAGATGGGATCGGCGGACAGGTTGACGCGCGAGTATTCGGAGCGGGCCTCATCCACCACCCGATTATTGCGGTGACGCCGCTCCTGGCGGAGGGGATCGAGCTTTTTAACCACGGTCGCTACTGGGATGCCCACGAGGTCTGGGAGCGCGAGTGGACGCCTGATCGCAAAGGTGCCGACTCTGGTTTCTACAAGGGCTTGATCCAGGTCGCGGCCGGCTGCCTCCACTATTCGCGGCACAACCGGCGCGGGGCGATCAACAAATGGCGCAGCGGCGCGGGCTACCTCCGGCCGTACCTGCCGATGCACAAGGGCGTCAGGCTGGCGCCTCTGGTGGAAGCGGTCGACCGCTTTCTGGTGGCGATGGACGGACGCGGATGGCCGGAGCTCGAGATGCCGCGGATCGTTCAGGAGTAGGGAGGGAACCGCCTCCCGGCGCCGGCCTCGATCAATCCGCCGTGACCGAGCCGGAGCAGGTCGCCCGCATCCGCGCGGCCGTATGCGAACACGAAAGGCAGCAGCAGGTCGAGCGAGCTGTTGCGGCCGAAGCCTGCGCACGACGCCACGCCGACGACCGCCGCTTCGTGCAGGCTTCCGAGCCATAGCATGCTGCCGGGATGCATCGGCGCCCCCAGCTGCAGGACCCTACCCCCGGCTTCGGCAAGCTCCGCATAGGCAGGATCGAGCGGGTCGATGGCGGATGCGCCCGCGAACAGCACGAGCTCGGCACCACTCGCCACCGCCTCTCGGTACGCCGCGGCGACAGCCTCGCCCGTGCGCGCCACCTCGCGGACGGCCAGCACCTCCGCTCCGTACCACCCGAGCTTGGCCACGACCGCGTTGCGAAACAGGTCGCGCGCCTTCGGTTTGAGGCGCTCGGTCGCGACCACGAACGTCTTCAACGGACGGAAGGAAAGGAGCTCGATCACCGGACCCGACTCCCGGCAGAGCTGCTCCGCCCGCTCGATCAGGTCGCCTGGCACGGCGACCGGGGTCACCTTGCAGCCGGCGACCTCCTCTCCTGCAGCCACCGCCTGGCCGTCCATCAATGTGAAGACGGAGATGTAGCCGAGGGAGTTGATCGCGTCGATGACGTTTCCCCGCACCCGTACGAGTCCGCGGTGACGCGCGACGACGCGCGCCTGACTTTGCACCGGAGGCTTGGCCTCGAGACCCGGCCCGGCGAGCGCCACGGCGAGCCTTCGCCCAGCCTCGTCCTCGTGCAGGTCGCCAGGCTCGAGCTCGACGACGTGGATCTCGCCGCTCTCCCGCAGGCGTTCGACGTGCTGTTGGCCCAGGACCGTGCCCTTGCGCAGGTCGGGGCCGAGGTCGTGGACGAGCACGCGTCCTTCTATGTCTCCGACGGCGACGGAACGTCCGTCAAGGCGGTGGGCTTTCACCAATTGAGAGGATAGAAGCGGGATGAAGCTGCCTCAGGTCCGGCTCTACAACACCTTCTCGCGGACCAAGCAGGAGCTGCAACCGCTGCATGAAGGCGTGGTGCGGCTCTACTCCTGCGGTCCGACTGTCTACCGCTACGTCCACGTTGGGAATCTGCGTACGTTCATGCTGCCCGACCTCCTGCGCCGCAGCCTCGAGTACCTCGGCTATGAGACCGAGCAGGTGATGAACGTCACCGACGTCGGCCACCTCACCGACGACTCATTCGACCGCGGCGAAGACAAGATGCTCGTCGCGGCGCGACTGGAGAACAAGTCGACCGAGGACATCGCGGCGCACTACACGGGCGCGTTCCTGGACGACATCGGAAAGCTCAACATCAGGCCGGCGGAACACTATCCGCACGCCACGCGGTACATCGGGCAAATGCTCGAGCTGATCGAGAAGCTCATCGAGGCCGGCAGCGCGTACGAAATCGAGGGGACCGTCTATTACGACATCGCCAGCTTTCCCGCCTACGGCAGGCTGTCGCGCAACTCAGCCGAAAAGTTGATGGCGGGTCATCGGGGCGAGCCCGATCCGCTCAAGCGCCACCCCGGCGACTTCACGCTCTGGAGAGCAGCCGGCCAAAATCGCCTCCAGACGTGGCCGAGCCCATGGGGCCCGGGATATCCCGGCTGGCACATCGAGTGCTCGGCGATGTCGATGTCCATCCTCGGCGAGAGGTTCGACATCCATACAGGCGGCGCGGACAACGTGTTTCCTCATCACGAGGCCGAGATCGCGCAATCCGAGGCGGTGACCGGGCATCGTGTGGTCAGCCTCTGGATGCACGGCGGGCTGCTCATGCTTGCGGGCGCGCGGATGGCG
>VBGV01000091.1 GCA_005880755.1 Chloroflexota bacterium | reverse complement strand
CGTCCGCAGGACGACGTACGCGGCGGAATAGTCGGGCGTCGTGTGCATCGCGTCGGAACCGGCCAGGGTTCGCGAGGTGGGGAAGCGCACGTCGTGAGCGGTGGCGCTGATGATGCGGCGCATGCCTAACCCTTGACCGCGCCGACCAGCAGGCCGCGGGCGATGTAACGCTCGAGCGCGATCGCCATTGCGATCACGGGTCCGATCATGATCAGGATGAGCACCGACATGTACCACCACTGAGGTCCGCGCGTGGCGTTCTGTGCCGCGACCGTCATCGGCAGCGTCTGGGCGTTGGCGCTGGTCAGGAAGAGCGCGATGAGGTATTCATTCCAGGCGAAGACGAGGACGAAAAGGAACGTCGCGACCAGGCCAGGCACCGCGAGGGGGAGCACGATCGAGCGGAAGATTCGATAGGGCGAGGCGCCGTCGATGGCCGCGCTTTCCTCGAGCTCGACAGGCACACTCTGGAAGTAGTCGCGCATCAGCCAGACCACGATTGGCAGGTGCGCTGCTGTATAGCTGATGATCAGTGCTGCCCATGTGTCCAGCAGCTGAAGCTGCTGGAAGAAGATGTAGATGGGGATGACGGTCGCGACCGGCGGCAGCATGCGCTGGGAGATCATCCAGAACGCGATGTCGTCGTTGCCGACGCCTCGTTTCCAGCGGCGAGCGACGGTCTGCAGAAGCAGGACGAAGACGCCGATCCCAGCCACCAGGCCAAGCGGCCACGGCCCGCCCGCAACGACCACGGCGACCGCGATTGCCAATGCGACCACGAAAGAGGCGATCGCGCCGTAACCGACGCGGTAGCGCATCCGAACCAGGCCGTACGCGGCCATCGAACCGAGCAGAACAGTGATCGCGGTGCTCGTGAGCCCGACCACCACTGTGTTCGTGTATGGACGGAAGGTGTCCTCGCGAAGGTCGAAGAAGATGTAGTGCCACGAATCGAGAGTCGGCTGAAAGTCGCGCCACGGGATGTAGAACGGCCCGGCGTTCACCTCCAGCGGCGTCTTGAGCGCGGTCACGGCCAGCCAGTAGAGAGGGAACAGGACCACAAAGGTCCAGGCAAAAAGAGCGATGTACGAGAGCGTCATCGCCGGGAATGAGATCGAGGTCGTCGAGACCGAACCGCCGCGCCTCCGGATGATCGCCATCGCGTCAGGCCGCCGTCGCCGCGCGGGGGCGGAAGAGGTTGACGTAGGAAATGCCGACGAAGGTCACCACGATGAGCAGCATGTAGGCGACTGCCGCGGAGCCTCCGATGTCGAGCGCTCGCCAGATCGTGTAGGCATGCAGGGTCAGCGATTCCGTTGCCGTTCCAGGGCCTCCGTTGGTGAGGACGTTCGGCAGGTCGACGATCTTGAAGCCCTCGATGATGCGGATCAGCACCACGGTGATCGTCGCGGGCAGGATCTGCGGAAAGGTGATCCGCCAGAACACCTGCCAGCGGTTTGCTCCGTCGACGACGGCCGCCTCGACCAGCTCATGGGGCAGCGTTTCGATCGCGGCCAGCAGCACGATGAAGATGAACGGCGTCCACTGCCAGACATCGCCGACCATCACCGCCAGTCGCGCGCCCCATGGATTGGTGACCCACGAAATGTCCGTCAATCCGAAGTGCGCCCACAGCGGGTACAGCGGACCCTTGCTCGTGTCAACAATCATCCGGAACAGGTAGGCGACACCGACGGGGGTGATCATCATCGGGAGTAAGAAGACCACCCGGAAAAAGCGTCTTCCCGGGAGGTGCTGCACGACGAGCAAGGCCAGCCCGAGGCCGAGCAGGTACTGGACGGACACGTCGACCGCGACATAGACCAGCGTCACGACCAGCGTGCCCGGACGCCCACTGGTCAGGACGGTGTTCACGATGAGCCAGACGAGCGTGCCGGCGATGGCGGTCGCCAGCACCCGGCCGACCAGCCCGCCGATGGTGCGATTCGGGCCGCGCGCGTACCGATAGAGGAGAAGGGCGAACAAGCCGTAGATGGCGAGCAAGACCGCAATTCCGATCGGCGTGAGCGGGCCGGTCACGCCGAGAAAGTGCGGGCGATCGATGCCGAAAAGCAGCTTCGCATAGTTGTCGAACCCCACAAACTTCAGCTCCACGCCGCCCTGCGCGAAGCCCAGGCGTGAGAGAGACACATAGAGCGAGCTGAGAAGCGGAAAGATCGAGAAGGCGAGGATGACCACCACCGCCGGGAGGATGAACACACCCCCCGCGACGCGGTCGAGGCGCGAGGCCATCGGCCGCCACCAGGAGGCCGCGGCACTCACCGCGCGCGCCGACGCGTGCATGCTCACAGAGACGGAATCCTTTTCACCAGTTCCTGGCACTGAATGGGATGGGGAGGGGCGGCGAGGTGCGTGACCCCGCCGCCCGTGGGCTTACTTCGTGATGCTGAGGCTGGATCTGTAGGCGTCCAGCTGTGACGCGCGGCCGATCTCCTCCGTCTTCGAGTTCCATTGATTGGTGATCTGAGTCATGCACTGGGTCAGTGAGATCTCACCGGCCAGGAACTGAGCGAGAGCCGTGTCCAGCGCGGTCTGCTGGTAGAACGCCGTCTGCGGGATGCGCAGGTCGAGGACCATGTTCGGGCTCTGCAGGCTCGACTTGATGGCGCCGAGGTAGTCGTTCGCAGCCGTCTCGCTCATGCCTGAAGCGGTCCAGGGACCCATGTTGTTGAAGTGCGAGGTACGGTACGGGTTGAACCCGGTCTTGCCAATGGTCACGTCGACGCTCGACTGGGCCGGCTGCGACATGTAGGAGAGGAACGCGAACGCGGCGTCCTTGACCTTGGCCGAGGCCGCTTTGTTGATCGCGCCTGACCAGCCGCCGAAGGCGGCGAATGGAGAGTGGTTGACGCCGTTGGTCGCGTAGGGGCACAGGGTCGCGTTGCAGTCGACCAGCTGATTGCTCGACCGGTCGAGTACCTTCTTCGATCCGGGCAGAATGATTGCCCCGACCTTGTCCTGCACGGTGGACTGAGTCTTGTCGACCGCGAGCGGGCCGATGTCGCCCCAATCGAGGGACAGGGCGCAGCGGCCGGTCACGAACAGGCCGCGCGAGTCGCCGACGTCCTGGTTGAGCTGCTCAGGAGGCCCGATCTTGGAAAGAGTCTTGTAGACGGTCAGGGCCGCGGCCGCCGCCGGGTTGTTCGTCAGCGGCTGCATGTTGTCGGTGTTGAAGAATGCGCCCTGCTTCGTGCCCTGGCTCTGCAGGTACGCCGCCGCGATCGAAATCCACGCCCAGTACGACTGCGCGCTGCGCTTCATGGCCAGACATGAGCCGTAGTCGGGCTTGCCGTCGCCGTTCAAGTCCTTGCCCTGGAAGTGCTGGGCGATGCTGATGTAGTCGTCCCACGTTGCCGGCGGCTGAAGGCCGTCCTTCTGGAGGAGGTCCTTGCGGTAATAGACCATCTGGAAGTCGCCGTCGAGGGGAATCGTGTAGACCTTGCCCTTGAACGTCGCGCTGAAGTCGCGGAAGAACGGCGCGATGTCGTTCCACTGCAGGGCCGAGTCGTTCTTCACCCGGTCGGTCAGGTCTTCGAGGTATCCGGGCGGCACGTAGTCGCCCATCCACTGCGGGTCGAAGACCGTCGCGTCATAAGAGTTGGTCTTGGTGGCGAAGTCGGTGAGGAGCTTCTGGTACAGGTCGGAGAACGGCACGGTGATGATCTGCACCTTGGCACCCGTTGCCTTCTCGAAGTCGGGCGCGCGACGCTGCAACGGCTCCGCGATCTGAGGGCCGGTGAACGTCACGACGCGGATCGTCGTGCCGCTGAACGATTGGTTCGAGGACGTGTTCGACCCGTTGCTGCAGGCCGCCACGAATACCAAAAGAACCACGGCTCTCGCCAGGACTCGACTCATCTCTCTTTATCCCCTCTTGTTGCGAAAGACGCCGCCGGCCCAGCACGCCGAGCCACCGGCATATCCGATGAATATGGGATTTTTAGCGGGTTAGGGCCGATTTGTCAAGCACAAACTGGCTAGTCATCGGATGTATAGGGGGCTCATTCGCCCGTGCGGAGGTCCAGCGCGAATCGGTTGAGCACCCGGTGGAAGATGCCGGCCAGGACCGCCACCGGGGCCAGCGAGACGATCAGCGCCGCGGCCGCCGTCGGCCAGTCGAGCTCCCGCTCGAAGGTGAAGAAGTCGGACAGCCCGAGGGGAATCGTCTTGATCTCGCCCGAAGTCAGCACGAGCGGGACGAGCAGCATGTTCCAGTCGAGCACGAAGAGCACAACCGCGGTCGCGACGACGCTTGGCGCGACCAGCGGCAGGACGACGCGGCCGATCACGCGAAAGAGCCCCGCGCCGTCGAGCACCGCGGCCTCCTCCCATTCAGGCGCCAGCTGCGCGACGGCGCCGTGGAGGACGAATACCGCAAGAGGCGCCGTGGCGGCTGCTTCGCTCAGAACCACCGCGGCGAACGTGTCCAGGAGGTGGACTCGCCGCATGAGGTCGCTCAACGGAATCACATAGGCCATGGCCGGAAGGCTGGCGAGAACGAGGAATCCCTGCGTGACCACGCGGCTGGATCGAAACGGGGCGCGAGCAAGGCCGAATGCGGCAAGAAAGCCCGCGCCCACCGCGATCGCCGCGGCGCACGCGGCCGTGAGAACGCTCGTCACGAGCTCTTGCCAGAACGCCGGCTCGGCGATCCCGACCTCGGCGAAATGATCCAGCGATACGGACCCTCGCCACGATGGCGGACGGCTGCTGTTGTCGGGCAGCACTCCAAGCGACGCGAGCGCCGTCCACAACAAGGGAAGCAGAAACGCGAGGAGGGTTACGGCCACGAGCGCGCCTCGAAGCTTCAATCGGCGACCTTTGTCCTCGACAACCGGACGTAGATGAGTCCCGCGCCGAGGACGGCCGCCGCGATCAACCATCCCGAGGTGGCGCCCACGGGCCAGTCGTTGACTCCGAAGGCGCGGTTGTAGCTGTAGAGGGCGGGTGTCACCGTCGCCGTGCCCGGGCCGCCCCCGGTCAGGATCAAGACCGCGTCGAACGTCCCCAACGAGAGGCCGGTGAGCAGCATCGTGATCGTGAGCAGCAGAGGGCGGACGGCGGGGATGGCGACATGTCTCACCCGTCCCGTCCACGAGGCGCCGCTCAGGGTCGCCTCCTCCCATCGCTCGGTTGGGATCGAAGCCAGGCTCGGCAGCAGCAGGAACGTCACGAACGGAGCCATCCGCCAGACCTCGACCGCGATCACGGCGAGAAGCGCAAGACGAAGGTCGCCCAGAGGCGAGGGCATGTCCGGCCGGCCAAGCCAGCCCAGGACGAAATCCACGATGCCGGTCGCGCCGCCGAACAGGAAATGCCACATCACTCCGCTCGCGATGGGGCTGACCAGCCAGGGCAGCAGCAGGAGGACCCGCAGCGCCGCGCGCCCTTGAAACGGGCGGCGCAGCATATAGGCGACGCTGAACCCGATCACGAGCTCGAGCGGCACGGCCACCAGGGTGAAGACAGCCACGTTGCGGGCCGCGGCGACGAACAACGGGTCGCGGACGACCGCCGCGTAGTTGGCGAGTCCCGAAAACTGCACGCTGGTCGCGAATGGCGAGTAGGTGGAGAAGGTCGCGAGCAGGCCGAGGAGCGCGGGAAGGACGAGCCAGCCGGCGAGTAGAAACGCGAGCGGCGCGAACAGGAACAGCCTGTCGCGACGCGTCAGTCGCAAGCGATCACACCGGCTTTATTTGGTTCCGCTGACCCCGCCGTCGACCACCAATCCGGACGCCATCACAAATCGTGATTCGTCGGACGCGAGGTAGAGCGCCGCGTTCGCGACGTCCTCAGGCTGCCCCAGGTCGTTGGTGAGCTGGCGCTTGCGGATCGCGGCCATGCCTTCTTCGGGGTCGGCGTAGGACTCCTTCAGGTAGCGCTCGACGAACGGCGTCAGGATCGTTCCGGGCAGCAGCGCGTTGACCCGGATCCCATGCGGCGCGAGGTCGACCTGCATCGATTTCGTCATCGACAGCACCGCGCCCTTGGAGGCGGCGTATGAGACGCGCCGCGCGAGGCCGATGTCGGCGATGCACGACGACATGTTGATGATCGAACCGGACCGCTGCGTGATCATGTGCGGGACGATCGCCCTGCTCATCAGATAGACGCCGCGGACGTTGACCCGCATCACGCGGTCGAACAGGTCGGGCTCGGTCTCCAGGACGTCGCCGACCCCGCCGATGCCGGCGTTGTTGAACAGCACGTCGACTCGCTCGAAGCGCCGCACGACCCGCCCGGCCAGGTCCGTGGTCTGTGCCTCGTCGGTGACGTCGACCTGCTCGGCGACCGCCTGTCCTCCCGCCTTCGTGATCTCCTGCGCCGTGTCGCGTGCGGCGTCGAGGTCGATGTCGGACACGACCACGCGGGCGCCTTCACGTGCAAAGAGAAGCGCGCTCGCCTGCCCGATGCCCGAGCCTGCGCCTGTGATCACGCATACCTTGCCGTCTAGCCTGCCCATTGCCTTAGCTATATGCTGAAGCTCCGATGTTTGTCAATCAAACTAGGTTTCCTCACCCGTTCTTGACGCCATGAAGGCACCGAACCTCCGACCTCTGGCCGACAATGGATCACAACGCAAACGGCGCGCCGCCCGCGCCCCGAGCGTCACCGACGACGCCATCGACAAGATCCGAGAGCGAATTGTGTCAGGTGCCTGGGGTCCGGGCGACCGGCTGCCCAAAGAGAGCGAGCTGGCCGCCGAGCTCGGCCTGTCCCGCAACTCCCTTCGCGAAGCCGTCCGCGCGCTCTCCCAGCTGCGGGTGCTGGAGGTGCGCCAGGGCGATGGCACCTACGTCAGCAGCCTGGAGCCCGACCTGCTGCTCGAGAGCACCGGTTTTGTCAGCCACCTGCTGCTCGGAGAGGGAGCGGTGGCGCTGTATGAGGTCCGCCGCATCCTCGAAGCCGCCGCGGCGGCGCTGGCCGCCGCTCGCATCGACGAAGTGGGGAAGAAGGAGCTTGCGTTGAGCCTCGATCAGATGCGCGACGCGCAGGGAGTCGAAGAGCTCGTCGAAGCTGACGTAGCGTTTCACGCTGTGATCGCGCGGGCGACCGGAAACCCGGTCCTGATCTCGCTGCTGGCCACCCTTTCGCTGCGCATGCACCGCGTCCGTCTGTGGCACGGCCGGGCCGCGGACAACGCGCTGGACGTCACGCGCGAAGAGCACCGCCGGATCTACGAGGCGATCATGCAGGGCGACCCGGAACTGGCTCGAGCCGCGGCGACCGCCCACATCGCGAGCGGCGAGCGCTGGCTGCGGAAGCAGGTGGCAACGGGAGCCTC
>VBGV01000090.1 GCA_005880755.1 Chloroflexota bacterium | reverse complement strand
TGCGCCATGAGCGTGAGCGCGGCGCGCGCCGAGTGTCGCGCCACCAGCGCTGCTGCCTTGCTTGCGTTCTTGGCCTTGCAGGCCCGAAGGATCGCCTCGTGCTCCTCGTTAAGGCGGACGCCGCCTGCGATCTCCTCGGTCTGGAACATGCGGCGAAGTCTTTCGGCACGGTCGAAGTACGTGGCGAGCGTGCGCGCAAACTCGCGGCCGGCCTCTGGGATCAGGGTGCGGTGGAACCGCCGGTGCGCCCGCGCCCACAGCTCCGTGTTGGGATCGGATGCGTGCTTGCGCATCTCCTTCACCGCCTCGGCCAGATCGTCGATCCTCGAGCGGTCGAGCAGCGGCACCGTGACCAGCACCCCCGCACCCTCCATCAGCACGCGGGTGCCGTACACGGTGTCGATGTCGCCGACGTCCAGAGCGGTCACGCGTGTGCGCCGGCCGTGCTCGGCGTGGATGATGCCTTCCGCCTGCAGCATGCGCATCGCCTCGCGGAGGGGCGTGCGGCTCACGCCCAGGCGCTCCGCCAGCTCCACCTGCGAGATGCTGGCTCCGTTCGGGATCGCGCCGTCGAGGATCAGCCGGCGCAGGTGCTCATGGAGTGAGCCTGGCGTGGTGCTCCCGTTGCGGCGGTATGGCTTGATAGCGTCTAGCGAGACGCTGGATCGCCGCCGTTTCTGCACCTGCGCCATCGCGAGAGACAGTGTATGCAGTTAACAACCATGCGCCGTATCGACGTCCACTGCCACCCGAACACGATGGAGTGGTTCAGCGCGATCCATCCATACGTCGAGGCGCTGCGAACCTACTGGCACAGGCCGTGGGCCCCACTGAGCGAGCAGCAGGTAATCGACGAGCTGCGCGCGGCGGACGTCCAGGTGCTGATGGTCGCCTTCGACACCGAGACCGTCACCGGGTGCCCGCCGTGCAGCAATGACTACGTGGCGGGGCTGCGCGACCGCCATCCCGACGTCGTGCTCAACGCGTGGGCGTCGGTGGATCCGTGGAAGGGTGAGGCGGCGATCAATGAGGCGGAGCACGCCATCAAGGATCTGGGCCTCATCGGCTTTCACTTCCATCCCGTTTGCGGGAATTTCTCCATCGACGATCCCCGGCTGCGGCCGCTCTTCGAGAAGATCAGCGAGCTCGGTGTCCCCGTGCTCATCGACGTCGGCACCACCGGCATGGGCGCAGGCACGCCCGGCGGGCTGGGCCGGCGCCTGAAGATGTCGCGGCCGATGCCGGCCCTCGACGATCTAGCGGCAGACTTTCCTCAGCTCAAGATCATCGCCGCGCACCCCGGCTGGCCATGGACCGATGAGGTGCTCATGATCTGTCTCCACAAAGGCAATGTGTTCTGGGAGACGTCCGGCTGGGGTCCCGAGTACTTTCCCGAGTCGCTGAAGCGCGACATCCCGCGCCGGCTCAAGGACAAGATCATGTTTGGCAGTGACTATCCGAGCCTCACGCACAAGCGGCTTTTCGAAGGATGGTCGAGGCTTGGATACGCCGACGAGGTGATGGAGAACGTGTTTCACTCCAACGCAGAGCGAATCCTGAGTCTCGAGCTCGCAAGGAGGGCGTGATGATCAGTTCGATCGGGCACGTTGCGCTGCAGGTCCCGAACCTCGACGCTTCGGTCGCCTGGGCGACCACGGTCATGGGGCTGCGCGAGGTCGCGCGCGAGGGCAAAACCTCTTACTTGACCCACGGCGGCGCGCATCACTCGCTGATCTACATCGAGGCCGGCGAGGGCGCGCTCGACCACATCTCGATGCAGGCGCGCGATGAAGATGCCCTGAACGAGCTCACGGATCGCCTCGCCAAGCATGGGGTGAAGACCATCGACCACCAGCGCGAGCCGGCGGTCAGGAAGTCGATACGCTTCGAGGGCCCCGACGGCCATGTGTTCGAGGTGTACACGGGCCTTGACCACGACCAGCCGCGCCACACCGGCCGCGGCGTGCAGCCGAAGAAGTTCGGCCACCCCATGCTCAAGTCCGAGCGGCCGCGCGAGACGCAGCAGTTCATCGAGCAGGTGCTCGGCTTCCGGCTCTCCGACGACGTCGGCGACGGAACGCTTCTGTTCCTGCGCTGCAACGCGGACCATCACGGCATCGGCATCACCAAGGGCGGCGAGGGGCTGCACCACTACGCGTGGGAGGTCGAGAACATTGGCCAGCTCGGGTTGCTCGGCGACGTGCTGGAGAAGAACAACGGCCGGTTCCTTTGGGGGCCGGGCCGCCACGGCGCCGGAGGCAACCTGTTCACGTACCACCTGGACCCCGCGGGCTGCGTGGTCGAGTACTACGCGGACCTGATCAAGATCTACGACGAGGCCAACTACAGGCCTGGGATGTGGGAGATGTCCGACTATCGCTTCGCCAACCTGTGGGGTCCGGGCATTCCTGGCCACGAGTTCTTTGACGCCGGCGCCAGGCTGCCGGCCACGCGGGTCGCCGCGAAGAAATGAGCCCTTGGAGCCTCGTGAGCTACCGCACGAAGGCCGGTGAGGAGCGCGCAGCCGCGCTCGCCGGCGAACGAGTGGTCGAGCTGCCGGTCGCCGCGTGCGGAGTGATGGAGCTCATCGAGCGCTGGGCGACCGTCGAGCCTGAGCTCAAGAAGTTCGATCCCGAGTCCGCACCGCGCGTCGAAGACGCCCCGCTCCAGCTGCCCCTTCGCTATCCGCGCAAGGTCCTGTGCTCTGGCACCAACTACTACGCGCACATGCGCGAGATGAAGGTGAGCCGCGCCGACGCTGCCCGTCCATATTTCTTTCTGAAGCCGCCAACCACATCCTTGATCGGCCCGGGTGAGGCCATCGTCGTGCCCGCCGATCCAGCCGCAAAGGTCGACTGGGAGGCCGAGCTCGCTGTCGTCATTGGCCGCCGCGCTCGCCACGTCAGCGAGGCCGATGCGCTCGAATACGTCGCGGGCTATTCAGCCATCAACGACGTTTCGCTGCGGGGCCCTCACCGCGTACAGCATCCAATTGGTGAGCCGTTTCAGTGGGACTGGCTGGCTTCGAAAGGCGCCGACCGCTCGACTCCGCTCGGTCCTGGCATCCGGCCCGCGTTTCAGGTCGCGGATCCGCAGCGGCTGGACCTGCGTCTATGGGTGAACGGAAACCTCAAGCAGAACGCCAACACCTCGGACATGATCGACGACGTGGCCGCGCTCATCGCCGCGGCCAGCGCGATCCTCACGCTGGAGCCGGGCGATGTGATTGCCACCGGCACCCCCGACGGCGTCGGACTTCCGCGCGGCGAGTTCCTGAGGCCGGGCGACATTGTCGAGATGGAGGTCGCCGACTTCGGCCGGCTCACCAACCCGGTGGTGGTGGAGACGTCATGAAAGCAGCTGTCATCTATGAGTTCGGCCCGCCCGATGTGCTGAAGATCGAGGATGCCGCTCCACCCAAGCCGACCGAAGGCGAGGTGCTTGTGCGTGTCCACGCAGTGCGCGTGGGCGGTCTGCTCGATATTGGCACGCGTGCGGGCCGCAACCCGTTCGCGCAGCTCGCGTTTCCTCACATCCTTGGCGCCGACTTCGCGGGCGACGTGGTCGAGGAGGGAGAGGGCGTTGGCGGTCTCAAGGCCGGCGATCGGGTCGCGGTTTCGCCGTTCGTCGCCTGTGGCAAGTGCCCCGCGTGCCGGGCTGGGCGCGATTACGGATGCCCCAGCGCACACCTCATCGGCGTCCATCGCCCGGGCTCGTACGCCGAGCTGGTTTCGGTGCCGGCCAAGGTCGTGCGGCGCATACCGTCCGCAGTCAGCTACGAGCAGGCGGCCGCGATGGCGCTGAGCGGCCCGGTCGCCTTCACACAGTTCTCGGTCGTGGGCCTCAAGCCGGGCGACTGGGTGCTGGTCACGGCGGCCGCGTCGGGGCTCGGGCTCGTCACCTCGCTGGTGGCGAAGGCGCTGGGTGCGCGAGTGATCACGACCTCACGCAAGGAGTGGAAGCGCGAGATGCTGCGCAAGCGCGGCTTCGACGCGGTGCTCGACACCGACGACGATGGGTTCGCGAACCAAGTCAGCGAGCTCACTAGCGGGCAGGGAGTTGCGTTCGCGATCGACAACACATCATCGGCGGCGATGTTCCCCAAGGTGAGTGCCGCGCTCGGGCGGCTCGGCGTGATCGTCAGCTCTGGCGCACAGGTCGCCGAACCCGTGCCGCTCGACCTGCGCTCGCTGTACTTGAAGAGCCAGTCGATCGTCGGCATCAGGACGCACACGCAGAAGGCGCTCGACGGCTTCTGGCAACTGGCCGGAAACGGCCTCGAGACGCTGGTCGACAGAACGTTCCCGCTCGACGATGTCGGCGATGCGCACCGCTACGTAGAGGCCGAGAAGAACTTCGGCCGGGTGCTGCTGAAGATCTAGGCCTGGATCTTCTCCGCGACCTGTTTCGTCAGCACGTTCTTCGCCACCTTCCCGAATTTCGACAGCGGAAGGTCGTCGGTCAGCTCCAGCCGCTCTGGCAGCTTGAACTTCGCGAGCCCCTTCTCGGTGAGGAAGGACGTCAGCACCTGCAGCGTCAACGTTCGTCCCGGCTTGGGGATGACGAACGCGCACATCCGCTCGCCCAGCACTGGGTCGGGCATCGGCACGCAGGCCACGTTCAGCACGGCGGGATGCGAAAGGATGAGGTTCTCGATCTCCTCCGCGCTGATCTTCTCCCCGCCGCGGTTGATCAGGTCCTTCTTGCGCCCCTCGACTATGTAATTGCCCGAGGGATGCCTGCGCATCAGGTCGCCCGAGCAGTAGAAGCCTTCCGGTGTGAACGTGCGCGCGTTGTACTCGGGCACGTTGTAGTAGCCCCGCAGGGTGTACGGCCCGCGCACCAGCAGCTCGCCGACCTCGCCGTCCGGCACAGGGTTGCGGTCCTCATCGACGATGAGAATCTCGTCGTCTTTACAAACCGGCCGTCCGGCCGTCTCGAACCGCACCTCCTCGGAGTCGTCGAGGCGCACGAACATCAAGAGGCCCTCGGCCATCCCGAACACCTCCTGCACGCGAGCGTTCGGAAAGACGGACTCGGCGCGGCGCTTGACCTCGGGCTGCAGCTTCTGGCCGCCCGTGTTGATGACGCGAACCGAGGAAAGATCGCGCTCGGTAACCCCTGGCGTGTTGATGTAGCGGATCAGCAGGGCCGGGACCAGCTCGAGGTGCGTGATGCGCTCGCGCTCGATCAGGGGAAGGACATCGTCTGCGCGCGGCGACTCTGTCAGCACGGCGCGCGCACCTTTCCAGAAGAAGCCGCTGATGCCGGGGCACGCCAGGGGAAAGTTGTGCGCGATCGGCAGCGCGACCAGCAGGCAGTCGTCCGCGTGCACGTCATTCACGGCGGCAGCGGCTTTCGTGTTGTACACGTAATCGTTGTTCGTGCGCGGGATCAGCTTGGGCACGCCCGTCGTGCCTCCCGACAGCTGGAGGATGCAAGGTTCGTCAGGGTCGACCTCGACTGCGTCGAGGAGTCGAGCATCCAGCGGCGCACTGCTGCGCAGCAGCTCGCGAATGGTCTGGGCGCTCAGGATCGTGCGCACTCCGGAATGCGCCTCACGGATCTGTGCGATCAGCGCTTGCGTGTCGAAGTCACCGAGCATCTCGGTGACGGCATAGCCGTTTGCCCCGGAGAGCTCGAAGAAGGAGTTGATCTCGTTCCAGCGGTGTCCAGCAAGGGCCATGATCGGGATCGCGCCGAGTTGCTCCAGCGCGAAATACAGGTAGACGAACTCAGGGATGTTGGGAAGCTGGACGACCCAGCGGTCGAGCGGCACGACGCCAAGGCCCAGCAGGTGCAGCGCGAGGCGGGCGACCCGCTCTCGTAGCTCTGAGTACGTGACGCGCTCGCTGCCGCTGACCATCGCCACCCGGTCGCCGTGCGAGGCGAATACGCCGGCGTAGAAGCGTCCGAGCGGGACATCCTCCCAGTAGCCGCGCGCTCGATAGCGGGCGGCGAAGTCCGGCGGGAAGGGCGTGACGCCCGCCAGGCTGCTCATTCCGCGATGGTGACGTCCTCAGACTGCGCCGCCAGGTGCAGCTGCAGCCGGCCGAGCAGCGAGATCAACAGCTCCTTTTCGTTGGCGCCGAGCACCGAAGCCATCGCGCGCTCGGCCGCAAAGTGCTGGGGCAGCAGGCCGTCGAGCAGCTTCTTGCCGCCGGCTGTGATCGCGATCAGCGACATCCGTCCGTCGGCGCCGCTGCGATCGCGGCGCACGAGGCCCTTCGCCTCGAGAGTATCGAGGATGGCCGTCACGGCTGCACGCGTCACCAGCAGGCGATCCGCGATCTCGTGCGGGTTGACGCCGTCGGGGGCTTGGCGAAGGATCACGAGCGCGTTGAAACCCGACAGCGAGAGCCCATGCAGGCGAAAGCGGCGGGTCAGGGCAGTGGTGACGAGGCTGTCAGTGCGGATGAGGTTGATCAGCACCTCGGTCGCGCGGCGATCCATCTGGGGAAACTCGCGCTGAAGCGCAGATGAGGCCCGGACGGGAGCGTGGAGATTGCGCCGCGCCATTGCCAAATATAGTACACTACTTAACTACTTTGGATACGCACTGGACGGGGCGAAAACTGGGCTTCACCTGCCACACCGGCGACCTCTCCTGGGACGAGCTGATCGCCTGGGTGCAGGAGGCCGAGCGGCTCGGCTACTCCGCATTCTGCACCACCGAGGAGTCAGGCAAGGACGCTTTCGCCGTGCTCGCCGTGTTGGCGCGTGAAACGAAGACCATCAGCCTCGGCACCGCGATCGTCAACTTCTACTCACGCACGCCGACGCTGCTCGCAATGAGCGCTCGCAGCATCCACGACCTATCGGGCGGCCGCTTCGGCCCGTTCGGGCTGGGCGCCGGCGGCATCGGCTTCATGCAGCGGGGCCACGGCATAGTGGTCGAGAAGCCGCTGGCGCGAGCCAAGGAGACCGTGGCGATCGTCCGCGGCCTGTTGACGCAGAAGAAGTTCTCCTACGACGGGCAGTGGTTCAAGCCCAACGATTTCCATTTGCGCGAAGGACCCATCGGCGAGGCAGCGCCGCCGATCTGGCTTGCAGGCCTCGGACCGAAGATGGTCGGCACCGCCGCCGAGGTCGCGGACGGCGTGATCGCAAACTGGCTCACCGACGAATCGCTGGCCGAGTACCGCGGGCTGATCAAGAACGGCGCCGAGTCGGCGGGCCGCGATCCGAGCGACGTCCAGATTGCCACGCTGCTTATGACCTGTGTCGACCCGAATGACGAGGGGGCGATCTTCGCGGCCCGCCGCGGCATCGCGTTTTACTGTGCCTCAGAGCATTACCTTCATATCGCCGACCTCTGCGGACTGGGCGGCGACGCACGCCGGGTCAAAGCGGCATGGGAAGAGCGGGATTTCGATCGCGCCACTGGCCTTGTTTCAGACGAGCTGCTCGACAAATTCTGTCTCGTCGGAACGCCCGAGAAGATTGCAGAGCGAATTCAATGGCTTTTCGCCAACGGCGTCTACCCGATCATCTATCCCTTGCCGCGTCGCGAGCGGATGGTCGAAGACCATCACAGCGTGCTCGAGCAGGTGTCACGCTGGGCGCAGGTCATGGAAGCCGCGTCGCCCGACCATTGACGGTGTAGTAGTTCATGTAGCAAGTCGCGGAAAAGCGACTCCGATCTGGACGCGGCGAGAGCTTCCACGAGCTAC
>VBGV01000089.1 GCA_005880755.1 Chloroflexota bacterium | reverse complement strand
CGCAGTTCAGCCACGCGGACTGGCGCGAAGGCGACCAGAAGTTCTACGTGAGCGACATCTCGAAGGCGAAGAGCGACCTCGGCTGGGAACCGCGGATCGCCTTCGACCACGGCTTGCGCGATTTGATCTCCTGGGCAGAGTCCGTCAACTAGCTCGACGGCAGGTGAAGTGACCGCAGCCGCCCGGCAGCGCGCGTAGCAACCGAGCCTCTCCCCACGCGGTCGTCGCCACCGCACGGCTGACGGCCCGCATCAAGCTGCCGGCGACTCCACCGCGTGCGGCGGACATGTCCTCGACCGAGCCGCTCACGGGTCCGCGCAGGTCCAGCCACGAGAAGTAGAGAAGGTCAAGGACCTGCAGCGCGAAGTGATAGCTCCACCGCGTGCGGATCACGGGCAGACCGGCTGCGGCGGCCATGGAACGGAACCGGTCGGCGGAAAAGACCTGGATGTGGCCGCCATGGCGGACCTTGGCCGTCCAGCGCGTGCCGCATCCGACGAGACGGTAGAGCGTGAATGGCTGACCTTCGAGGGGCAGCACGATGTGAAATCCACCGCCCGGCTTCAGGACTCGTGCCACCTCGCGCACGACCTGCTCCGGATCGTCGACGTGCTCCAGGACGTCGAAGATCCAGACGAAATCGAGCTCGCCGTCGCCAAAGGGCAGCCGTTCCGCGGTCGCGAGGCGGAAATCGACTCCGTCACGCGACGCACCGGCCGCCGCGATCGCGGAGCGGCTGGCATCGCAACCGAACACGTCGAGGTCCGCTCGCGCGCGCTTGACCGCCTTGGCGACCGAGCCGGCACCGCACCCGACGTCAGGCACACGCCCACGTACGGGCCCGAGATCCTCCAACAGGTATCGCAGCTTGAGCCCGTTCATGAACCAGGGTTTGGGACGCAGCGGCCCGGCGCCCCAGCGCTTGGCCTCGTAATCGAACGCGCGGCTGACGGTCATCGAACCCGCCTGCGCGCACGCAGCCGGCCCGAGGCGAGCCAGGCAAGCAAGCCGACCAAGGCGACGATCGACAACGCGTCGCCGATCACTTCGACGGGCGTATGCGTGAATTCCAGTTGGACGGTCGCCGGATAAGTCGTTCCTGACGGGATCGGCACGTACATGAAATCGGGACCGGCGCGATAGATACCGACCGTTGTGCCATTGACTCGGGCGAGCCAATTGGGCACCGAGCTCTCCTTCAGCAGGACTCCTGCGGCTCGGCTTGTGAGGACGACACGCCGAAGCTGCGCGCTGACAAAGGTTGCGGTGTAAGCGGCCGCTGTCGACTGGTTTGGCGCGCTCCAGGAAACCGCCTCGGTAAGCAGGCGCGACTCCTCCACGTTGCGCGTGCTTGCGATGTGATAGGGAAGGTTCATCCCACTCCAGACCACGCGTCCCTTGCCCAGCGTCCCGGCGACCATTACTGGATCGCCACCACTCAAAAGGACTGGGCCGGCCCACGATGGAATCGACGCCAAAGGAATGTAGCTGACGCCCCAGGGCCCTCCGTTGTAGGTCGCGGGGGCAAACGCGTTCAAGTCCAGACCAACGGCGATCGATCCCTCTGCCCGCCGCAGCCTCCAGTCGGGGCCGATGCCTTTCCTTTTGATCTCAGCGCCGGGTACCGGCGTTGGCGCACCCTGCGTTTGCTCGAGTGAGGGATTGCCGGCTTCGATGATCAGCCCACCGCCCCGATTCACATAGTCCGTCAGCAGACGGAAGGATTTGGATAGGTCGTGGACCCTATAGCCGTAAAGGATGACCATGTCGAACTTCGCCAGCTCGGCGTCCGAATGGTCGTCCACATATTCACCTCCGCGTAACGGGATCAGCGATCGGCTGTCGAAACCGGACAGGGCGATCGAGCGCAGGACCAGGCCGTACGACGCGTCGTCGGCGATCACGAGTGCGGTCCGCGTGGAACGCGCGGCAAGGATCGGGTCCGGACTCACGACCTCGAATATCTGATCACCGGCCCGAGTGTAGAGGTCGGGTCTCGCCGCGAAACGACGCACGACTGCGGCGTCGGGACCCCCGTAAAACTGTTGGACGCCGTACCAGTTGAGCAAGAAGTCGGCCTCATCGAAGTTCGACTCAGGACTCCACACCTCGGACTCAAACCAGTACTGCCAATCTCGATAAAGAACTCCTTGCTGCTGGTAGCCGCGCGTCTGCGGCACGCCGGAACGACTGTTGATCCAGTCCGAGCCACCGTCCCAGCTCACCCCGACGCGATAGTTCTTCTGGCCCGGGTCGAGGACGAGCTCAGCTTGCAGCTGGCGCTTGGTTGCGTTGTCACCGCTGACCACGCCCTGGAGCATGCCGGGAGCGCCAAGCACGACATACGCGAGCACGGCCGACACCGCCGCCGCGGCGATCTGTGGACGGAGTGACAGCCGGCTCAGCGACAGCCCGACCAGCGCGGCGAGAAACCAGGCGGCGAAGAACACCGCCTGCCCCGGCTGGAAGTTGTAGATGAACATGTGAGGCGCCGGCAGCCCGATCAGCGCGTACACGAGCGATGCTGCGCCCGCGACTGCGACCACGACCATGGTCCGCAAACCCAGCGACGACCTGGGTAGCGCATGCAACCGATAGGCCACGACCGGAACCAGCACCGCGAGCGGAAGCAGAAAAAGCGGCAGCGATTCGGCGCCGATCAACAGCGACTTCAGAGCCACGGACGAGTAATCGCGCGTGAACGTAGGGACAGGCGCGGGGGCGGACAGCGCCGCCACGTACGGCACATAGAAGTAGGCAACGATGAGACCGGTCGGAACGAAGAGCCTGATCGTTTCCACAACCTTCCGCCCCGCGTCGAACGGCATCGACGCAGTGAAGAGGATCGCGAAGGCAGCAGCGATCGCGCCTACCAGCAGGTGCGTGCTGAGAGTCGCCGCCAGCGAGACCACCATGCCCGCAAAGATCGGACGCGAAGGTCTCGTGTAATAGACGACCGCGAAGAGGGCGAAAACGCTGAGGAAGGCCATGCCCAGGATGCGTGGGTAGAGGCCGTCCTCGATCACGTAGGACCAGTACCCGCTCGAAGCGATCAAAGTCAGCGCAGCGATCAGCCCCGCGACGCGGCTTCCGCCGGCAACGCGGACCACGCCGTACAGAGCACCGCCGATGGTGACAAAGCTGAGCGCCGCGATCCCGATCAACGCATCTCCGGGCGAAAGGCCAAACCACACCGCGGCGCCTGCCACGTAGTGGAACAGCGGCGGAAACGAGCCTTCGGAGAAAAACTGGCCCGAGTACCACTCGTAGTTCCAATCGACATCCGGAAAGTTGTCGACCAGGAACTTGACCTTCGACATGTGGCCGTACGCGTCGTATCCCTTGGGGAATCCGACGAACGCCTGGTTCGCGAAGCCGACCGCAAGCGTCGCGGCGGAAATGAGTGCCAAGCAGGCGGCATCGCCAAACCAGGCGGGGCGTTTCAGGCGGTTGCGGCCTCCGCGGCGATCTGTTCGTGCGCGCGCGCGACTTCCAGCACCGCGCGCTCGAGGATGTCGATGTGCCTCTCCCAGTCGAATCGTCGCGCCCACTCGAACGCGCGCTGACCGGTGGCCTGGTTCTCGGACCGGTCATCCAGCAGCTTCGCGATGCCGGCGGCGTAGTCGTCCACGTCGAGCGGCTCGGCGAGATGTCCGGTACCCGGCCCGACCGTGACCGTCGGCCCCGCCTGGTTCCACGCCACCACCGGGACGCCCTTGGACATCGACTCGATGACGCCCATCCCGAAATCTTCCTCCGGCGCCGGGTACACGTAGACCGCCGCACCCTCGTAAAGCGTCAGCAGCTCCGTCTCGCTGATCGCGCCCAGGAAAAGGACCGCATCACCAAGGCCGAGCTCGGTGACGAGCGCCTGGAGCGAGGCCGTGTGCGACGTGGCCGGACCGGGGACCACGAGCTGCACCCGCGGATGGTGCTTGCGTACTTCGAGCATGGCCCGGATCGCCAGGTCGAATCGCTTCTGCGGATAGTGACGGTTCGTCAACAGGACGTACGGCCGCCGGATCGGATAGCCGTTGATGGTGAGGCCGCCGGCGAACCTTGATTCGGCCGGCAGCGGGAACCCTCTCGCGGCGACGTGGCACCCCGCGGGGCAGTCGATCGCATCGCGCCGGTAGGTCGTGCGGATGATGTCGCCGATGTAGTTGCCGTTGACCAGCAGCTGATCCGCCTCCTGGATCGAGCGACGGTCCGCCCAGGCGACAAAGCGCGTCGCGCGAAGCACGATCGCGGCGAGGAGGCGGTAGTCGGCGTTCGAGACCCAGCCCGTCTGACGATCGACGTTGCGCGGATACACGAGCCGGTTCGGTTGGTTGAGATAGACGACGTATGGGACGTCCATGAGCCGGGCCGCCCACCATGCGATCCACGCGCTGGGCTGGTTGCAGCCGACGATCGCGTCAACGCCGCGGAAGCGCCACGCGTAGAGCGGCATGAGGAGCGAAGTCGCCGCCATCTGCGCGGCCTCACGAAACGGAAACCAGCGCGGCAGCTGAGGCAGAAACGTTTTGACCCGTACCTCGCCGATCAGGTCGGGATAGCAACGCGATGCGTCGACCGTCGGCGCGTAGCACTCGACGTCATAACCGCGCCGGCGCAGGCCTAGCACCTCTTCGATCACCAGCCGCTCTCCGCCGCCCGAGTACGTGAACCCGCAGTGGAAGACGGCGATGCGCCTCGGCCCGCCCGCGTGGGCGCGGCGGCGGCCGCCGACCAAAAAGAAGGACAGCAGGCCCAGCGCCAACGCGTTGGCGGCGGTGATCGCGTGGTAGAGGACGATCGCGCCGGCGGCGACGCTCGAGGCGAGGCCAAGTCCGCCGCCGAGGACGAGCGAGCCGGCGACCTCGAGGTTGCCGAGATAGCCCGGTCCTGCGGGCACCGCGAAGCTGAGCAGGATCGCCGGATAGGCGGCCATCGCCTTCGGCAGCGGAACCGGAACCCCGACCGCGGTGAACAGCAGCGTGAAGGTGAACGCGTCGATCACGAGGGCGAGGACGGTGAGAGCGCCCAGTCGGATCGCGAGCTCCGGCGACCACAACCCTCGCGCGCCGGCGCGAAACGCGAAGGCCTGTCCCGCCAGTCCTGAGGCGAACCTGGCCGGCAGCACCCGGCGGGCCAATCGCGAGCGCGCGATACGCGGGCCGAGCAGCGCCGTCCCCAACACCGCGCCGAGAAGAGCGATCGCGAGGGCGGCCGCGCCCAACAGGCCGCGAGGCGCCTGCATCGCGCCCGCCAGGGCGACGACTTCCAGCGCCGCGAGCACGACCGCCACCGCGGCCAGGTCGCACGCCTTGTCGATCACGATGGTGGCGAGCGCCGAGCCGGCCGGGATGCGGTGCCGGCGCCACAACCACCAGGCCCGGGCCGCGTCGCCGGAGCGGATCGGCAGCACGTAGTTGAGGAGGCCGCCGGCGGCGTTCATCGCGAAGGCGCGCACCATGCCGACGGGCGCCAGCGGACGCAGCAACAGCAGCCACCGGCGTGCCCGTATCACGCTCGTGACGAGGAAGAGAGCGAGCATCAACGCGACCGCCCACCAGCTGTGGACCCTGGCATGTGACACGACCTCAGGCAGCGAGACCGTTCGCAGCCACAGCCACAGCAGCGCGAGGCCGAACGCGGTCTGCAGGCCGAGGCGAAGCCAGCGGTTCATTCGGCTTGCGACGGCTGAGACGGAAGAATCCAGCGCTGGGCAAACGTCCAGAAGACGAAGAGAAAGCCGACGAACAGGATCGTCCCCCCGTAATCGTGGAAGAGGATCGCGGGGCCGACGCCGACGGTCGCCGCTATCACCGCCACGGCGGCGACACGCAGCAGGTTCAGGAGCATCGTGCCCGCCAAGCCGATGCACAGAACCTGCGCGCGGCTTTCGACCGTGTGACCGCCGCGCAGACCCGAGATGAGGCTGACGCCGAACAGGATCAGGCTCTGCCAGCCGATGCAGTTCCAGGAGATGAAGAGCGTGTGCATCGATCCCGCGCTGTCCCACACGACGAGGTGACTGCCCGAGGCGGCCGCGTGGATGCCGACGAGGCCAAGCAGGCTGACGACCATGCGCGCCTCAACCGGCACGATTGCCTGCAGGGGATTGTCCGCGCCCAGGCGCATCGCCCAGGACGTGAGCAGCTCGTCAAACGTCGTCACGAGGGGCAGGACCATCAACAGCGCGCACGCCAGCGCGATGAGGGTCAGGTTGACGTCGTCCCGCTGTCGCGCTCTCATCGCCGCCTCCGGATGAGGCGTGACGCAAAGATCGGGACGATCAGAGCAAGGCCGGCGAAACCGAGCAGCGACTCAGGGACGACGATGCTCGGCGGCACGACTCGCGTGTCGGCGACGCCCGCCGTGCCGTCGTAGACCATCGACGGTTTGCCCCCAGTGTTGTGGGTGAGCGTCACCTGGATGCACAGCGATCCGCCCTGCACGATGACCATCGGCAGCTGGCTGGCGCTGGTGGTCACGGTGAACGGACTCGTGGTGTTCGTGCCATTCGACCCATACGTCGCGGTCCACGTGGATCCGACAGCCGGCACGGCCGCCACAAAACCGGCGCAGCTCGACGTCGCGGAAACACCGGCCGCGATCGTGACCGTGTCGTTGGTGCTGCCGGTGCCGCCGGTCCAGTAGATCGTGAATGTCCACGTCCCCGCTGCCACCGTTTGCGCGGGGAGGTTGCTGAACGACCACGTGTTGACCACTCCCCCGGCGGCCGACTGGATCTCGCAGGCGGTGGACCGCGTGCCGACCGCCTGGTCGACCGTGCTCGCCGTGCAACCGGGCGCGGTCCCGGTGCCGTGAAGGTACAGCGGGTTGCCGGCGGCGCTCACGGTCGGCGCCCCCAGCGACGCCAGCGCCAGCGAGCCGAACATCAGCACCAGGATGCCGACGACGACCCAGCCCAGCCAGCGCCTTGGCTGAGTCGCAATGTGCTGAGGCGGCGTCACGAGCGGTGATGCCGGCGGCGCCCAACGCCGACCAGCCGGGCGCCGTCCGCGGATCCACCGGCGCAGCAGGTGCAGCCGGCGCAGATGCTTGACCTCGTCGGTGACCCGCCCTGTCTTGGGGGTGCGAAACCACGGCCCCTCGTCCTTGCTGATCAGGCCCTTGAACGCGGCCCAACCCTGGAAGGGAACCAGCGCAAACGAAAGGACCAGAGCACCGACGACGCCTTGCACGTCGCGCGCCGGCGCCTCTTCGAGGATGAGCCCGGCGAGGTTCATCAGCGGCAGGGCGAAGATGTTCGAGAAGAGCAGCGACCATCCGAGCAGCGCGGTCCACCCCGGCACGTGAGTGTCGAACACGACCTCGGAGACGAGCCAGGCGATCGAACCAACGACAAAGAGCGCCGCCTGCAAGTAGTAGCTCGCGTCGTACAGGAACTCGAGCTTCTCGATCGGGGTGACAAAAGACGACCCCATGACCGGCAGGAACCACTTGCGCACGTTGTGGGTGCCCCGCGTGTAGAGCTTGAGCGTCAGCTCCCAGTCCTCCGTGATGCTGGTCCCCCAACCGACCTCACGCAGGACGTCGGCGCGGATCATGTAAGCCGTGCCGGCGATCATCTTCAGCGCGCCGATCGCATCCTGGAACGGCCGCTCGATCATGTAGCTGCCCGCATACTCGGCGCGCACCGCCTCCGTCAGCCAGCTCTCCGATTTGTTGAGCACGTGCCACTGGTAGCTCTGAACCGCCGCCACTTCCGCGCGGCGCTTGATCTGGCCTGGCTCCGACGGGGGATCAGTACGTCGAAACGCAGCCTCGAAGCGCCGGCTGGATGTGCCGTCGCCGACGCGATAGAAAAGCGGCAGCAAGCGCTCGATCGAGTCCGGGAACGGGACCGAGTCGGCATCGAAGACGACCACGTACTCGGTGCGCGAGTCCATGATCTTCAGCGCTTCGCGAAGCGCTCCGCCCTTGTAACCGGCACGGCTCGTGCGGTGAAGGATCTTGAAGCGAGGCCGGTTCCGCCAGCGCTCCAGGATCTCCACCGACTCGTCGGTGGAGTCGTCGACGACGACGACCTCGTACTCGGGGTATTCGAGATGCGAGAGGGCGATCAGCAGGCGCTCGATGACGCGCTTTTCGTTGTACGCGGCGACGTGGACCGACACGAATGGGTGATAGCCGAGGTCGATGTGGTAGCCGTTGCCATTGCCGTTGATACGGTTCAGCGCCTTGCCGTTTGTCTTGGTGGTGCCGTTGCCGTTGCGCGGCGGCGCTCCGACCAATGTCGTGAGCAGCACCATCGCCGTGCTCAGGTAGTACTTGATCGCATAGGCGAAGAAGATTCCGCCGAGAAACAGGCCGGTGAACGCAAACCCGTAGGCGACCCAATCGGCGCCGCTGCGGATCTTCGACTGCAGGACCAGGTCGATGAAGCCGTGCACGATCGCCACGATCGGGATGGCGCCAATGACGAAGGCGGCGACCAGGACGCCGTTGAGAACCACACTCCAGGCGACGTCGCCGCGGCCTGGCCGCGGCTCGGAGTAGTTGCCTGGATCTTCCCCTTGGCTCACGGGGCGTCCTCCACGTGGAGAGCGGCGCTCAGCTCTGCGCTGTCGAAGCGTCGGTGTCCACCCGGAGTCGTCAGGGTGGGACGCAGCCGCCCGCGGCGGACGGCCCGGTTGAGGGTCGGTTGGCTGACGCCGAGGAGACGGGCGGCTTCCCCGGTGCTGACGAGGCGGGCTCCGTCAGGGTCGTCCTGCAGGCCGTCGGCGAATGCTTCGACCTCCTTGGGGCTGAACCGCCGGTGCCCGCCCGGGGTGATCAGGGCAGGCCGGAGGAGGCCTCGCGCGACAGCACGCAAAACCGTCGCCTGGCTGACGCCGAGGCGGAGTGCGACATCCTTCGAACTGATCAATCTGTGCAAGACGTGTGCTGGGACTAACGCATCCATATCAGAAAGCAGTCGGTATTCCGCGGGCTAACCGAAGCCGGTGCTTGGGATTCCAAGAGTGGCGTAGGCATTTCGTCGTTGAAAATGTGCAAAGATCGACCAGCCCATTCTTGGATTTCGTGCCAAACTTTTCACTGCGCATCTGTGCGCGCGGGCCTTCAGAAAGGAAAACCTGGTACTCATCGTCATTTAGAACCTCACCCCCCGCAGCCAAGCTCGGAGCCGGTGTCGAGAAATCGCCCGGCCCGAGCCTTTTTTATGCCCTGTTGGCCCAGTCGCGGACGGCCTGGCGCCACGGTCGAAGGGGGCGATAGCGGGTCGAAGCCAGGCAGCCGTTGAGCGGCCGGCGCGCGGCGGACGGATAGGCGATGCTGGGGACCGACTCCACCTCCACCCCGACGCCGCTCTCCGCCAGCACGGCCCGGGCGAAGTCGTCCCATCCGGTGCACCCTTCGGAGACCGCGTGCACGATGCCGGCCATCCCCTGCTCCACGAGCTCCACCGCCGCCGCGGCAAGATCGGGGGCGAACGTCGGATTCACATGCTGGTCCGATACGACCGGCAGCCGCTGGCCTGATCGCGCCCGGTCGAGGATCCGATGCGGAAAGCTCAGCGGGCCGCCGAAGAGGGCGGCCGTCCTCACGATCAGCAGGCGCGGGCCTGCCTCGAGGACGCGGCGCTCACCCTCGAGCTTGGACTTTCCGTACACCGAAAGCGGCGAAGGCTCGTCCGCCTCGACGTATGGCTGATCGTGAGTCCCGTCGAAGACGAAGTTGGTCGAGAAATGGACCAGCGTCGCGCCCTGGCGCCGGCAAGCGACGGCGACGAGAAACGGGCCTTGCGCGTTGACCGCGAACGCCTCGTCGGGCTCCGACTCGGCACGGTCGACGGCGTTGTAGGCGGCGCAGTTGAAGACCACCTCAGGCTTGCGGGACGCGAGCAAGGCGTCGACGGCCTCCGCGTCCGTGATCGAAACCTGCTCGTACGGCACCGCACTGGCGGCACCCAGCAGGCGGACGAGCTCCGATCCGAGCTGGCCCTCCGCCCCCAGCACAAGAGCGTTCAACCCGACTCGGTCAGTCTCTCTTTGGTGAGTCCTGCTTGCTGCATCAGCAGCGCGGTGATCTCGGTCTCCTCGGCAGGCCGGCCGATCAGGAAGCCCTGAGCCGCGTCACACCCGGCCTCCACGAGGACGGCTTCCGCCATCCGGTCCTGCAGCCCTTCGGCCACGACGCGCAGGCCGAGGTTGTGACCCAGCCCGACCGCTGACCGGACGATCGCGCCCGAATCGGGGTCCGACGCGAGCGCGGAGACGAAAGATCGGTCGATTTTGATCTCGTTGACCGGGAGCCGCATCAAGTACAGGAGCGATGAGTAGCCGGTGCCGAAGTCGTCGAGCGCAAGGCGCACGCCGATCTCATGCAGCCGGTGGAGCGCTTTCGCCGCGGCCGCCGCCATCGCGACGCCTTCTGTGATCTCCAGCGTCAGGCGATTCGGCTCGACTTTGAAATTGCCGAGCGCGCGGGCGACCATCTCCTCCAGCGAGTGGTCCTCGATGTTGCGCGGCGACACGTTCAGCGAGATGGAGACGTCAATGCCGTCG
>VBGV01000088.1 GCA_005880755.1 Chloroflexota bacterium | reverse complement strand
TGCCGTTGGCCGTCAGGTACGCGAACATGCTGTCCGAGAGCGCGACGGACGCCAGGCCGCCGAGCAGAAGCGCCATGCGCCCGACGTCCCCGCGCCTGGCGCGGCGCAGCGCGAGGACCAGGACCGTCGCCGTGACGATGTCGCCGACGGGGTAGGCGAGCCCGATCAGCTGAGCGGCGGGCGTCGCAGGCGACGTCTCGTACACCTTGCCCAGTCCGAACCCCCAGGCCACGAACAGCAGGGACAACGCCACGATCGCGCCGGCCAGGACCGCCTCGCCTCGCGTGGCCAGGCGGCGAGGGGCCGAGGTGAAGGCAAAGACGCCGGCGATCGCCAGCGGGATCGCCAGCAGGAAGCCGACGTCGGCCGCTGACGGGAACGGCACGCTCTGTCCCTGAAAAACCTCGTACCAGGACCAGACGACCTCGCCGAGCGCCCAGCTCAGCGCCGAGGCGGCGAACAGGGACCACGCGACCCGGACGCGATCTGAGTTGCGCGAGGCCGCCAGCCCGCAGCTGCCCGCGGCGATGAACGCTGCGACGGCCTCGCCGATGTCGTCCAGCGCGATCGTCGCCGAGTCGCTGACCCATCGGTTGGCGGTCCAGGCCACGAACAGGACCGAGACCACGGCGGCGGCGGCCGCAGCCGCGGCAAACGGCCGCCAGCTCTCGGTGCCCAGCCCCCTCACGGTGATCGTCCGAGGCAAGAGCGTCAAGGCCGGGTTCTGCTGCACGGGTCGAGCGTAGGCCGCCGGGCTGCTCACGCCTGCGCCGTAAGGCGGCGAATTCGGGTCGTTAAGTGACGCCGGTTTTCATTTAACATGGCGGGGCAGTTACTTGTATCACAGCCATGGGGCTGTGAAGCACGGCTAAGAGGGAGGACTGCGATTCCATCGGAATTCGCGGCGCAGGGGTCGGCTCGCGAGGTCACGGACCTGGCGCCGGATGAAGTCGCGGCAACGGCGGGCCGAGCTGCCTCCCTGGTCGCCGCCGCGGGTCTGGCGATCGGCCTGGGGGCGTTGCCGGTCCTGATCGCGGTTGCCCCGGGGGCCGGCCAATGGCTGGCGGCCGGAGCGGGGAGCTTGGTTGCGGTCGCGGGTGGGGTGAAGTTCGCGGCGGTGGGATGGGCCCTGGCGGCTCGATTCGAAGCGGATGGCACGCTCCGGGTCGCCGCGGCCCCGATCGACTAACGCACTTCTTCCAATACCCGGCCGGCACGGCAAAGGAGGTGATATTTAATGCGCAAATTGCTCTTTGCCGCCATCCTGGCGACTTCGGCGATGCTGATCACGGCGATTTCCGCCGGTGCAGGAGTCGTTCCTCCGTGCTGCGGCTGACCGAAATTATTTGATGTAAGACTTCTGTCAAGTCAAACTCGCCTGCGTTAAGCTGGCCCAGTGTCAGACGTGGGCGCGTACCCGGCTGCGGCGGACGGCTCGAGAGGGCAAGGGAAGGCCACCTCAGGCCGCCGTCGCGGCAGGCGACGTGGTGTGGAGATCCGGCCGGGTTCGGTCAAGCAGGCACGCCAGGAGGCCGGGCTCAGCCTCGGCCAGGTGGCGCGGGACGACATCAGCCGGACCGCGATCTACTTCGTCGAGACGGGCAAAGCCAAGCCTTCGCGCGAGACGCTCGAGCTGATCGCCGAGCGGACCGGCCGCCCGGTCGATTTCTTCCTCGAGGTCGACCCGGAAGCGCGGGCCGTGGTTCGCATCACCGAAGTCGAGAGGCGGCTCGTGACAGGCGACCCCAAAGGCGCAATCGAGGCAGCGGAGGCAGCCCTGAGCGCTGAACCCGATCGTGAATCGGAAGCGCGAATCAAATTCTTGATGTCGACGGCCTATCTGCGAATCGCGCAGCCGGTTATGGGGCGGCGGCTTGCGGCCGCGGCGCGAGCTTACTTCGAGCAGGCCGGCGACTTGCACATGGTCGCGGACTGTCTCGGCAACGAGGCGTCGGCTGCGTACCTGATGCAAGACCCGATAGCGGTCAAGATCGCAGAAGGCGCGCTGACGACGGTGCGCGCCTTGAAACCGGTGCCGCGGCCCACCGAGTCACGCCTGCTCGGGGTGCTCGGCCATGCGTTGGTCGCGATCCACGACTGGCAGGCCGCGATCAACTGCTACGAGCAGGCGATCGAGGCTGCCGACGTGGTCCAGGACCTGCAGAAGCTGTCGCTCATGTACAGCGGCTTGAGCCTTGCTTACGAGGAACTCGGACAGCTCGAACAGGCCGGACGCTTCGCACAGAAGGCGTTGACGATCCACCAGACTCTCAACGACCGCCTCTCCCTGGCCAGGTCGGAGAACAACCTCGGCATGCTGCTCCTGCGGGGCGGTGACGTACTGTCGGCGCAGGCGCACATCGACCGCGCTATGGGCATGTTTGACGAAGCAAATGTCGAGACCGACAAGGCTCAGATCATGCTGAGTCTGGTGGAGGTCGCGCTGGCAAGACGAGACGTCATGACAGCCAGGCGCCAAGCCGAGCAGGCGCTCGCCCTCGCGGAGCGGTTGAACGAAGCGGCGACGGTTTCCGACGCGCACTACTGGCTGGCGCGGGTAGCGCACGCGGAGGGCGATGAGGCCTCAGTCGACGCCGAGTTCGGGGCCGCGCTCAGCGAGCCAAACGAGCCGAGCAGCCGCGAGCGAATCGCGACGTACCGCGCGGCCTATGCCGAGATCCTCGAAGGACGCGGTGACATCGGGGCCGCGAACCGCCAGCTCAAAGCAGCGCTCGCCGCGCTGGGGACCCGGCCGGCCGCCGCGGACAGCACCCGCTCCGCCATCGCCTGACTACCGTTCCTTGCCAGCCGGGGCCAGGCGTTCTACTTGCGGCCGACCGTGAAGCTGGGTTAACAATAGAGGCGCGCCAAACGCTCAACTTCGCGGCCCAGGGGGATTTGATCTGATGCCTGTTGTTCTGGTCGTTGACGACGGTGCGGCAAACCGAGAGGTGATCCGCCTGTTCCTCTCGACCATCGACTGCGAGGTGCGCCTCGCTGAGGACGGCCCGACGGCGCTCGACATGATCGAGACCGCTCCGCCGGACCTGGTGCTGCTGGACGTCCGCATGCCTCGCATGGACGGATACGAGGTCTGCCGGCGGATCAAGGCCATGCCTCGCGGCCGCCTGCTCCCGGTCGTCATGATCACCGGGCTCAGCCAGACCACCCACCGCGTGATGGCGCTCGAGGCCGGCGCGGACGATTTCATGGCCAAGCCGGTGGAAGGGGCAGAGCTGATCGCGCGGGTGCGTTCGGCTCTTCGCTTGAAAGAGCTCTACAACACGCTCGACAGCGCCGAGCACGTGATCTTCTCCCTCGCGACCGCGGTCGAAGCGAAGGACTCCTTCACGGAACAGCACACGCAGCGCGTCGGGGAATCGGCGCGCCTGCTGGGTGAGCGGCTCGGCCTTTCCGAGGAGACGCTGGACGTGCTCTATCGCGGCGGGATCATCCACGACATCGGCAAGATCGGCGTGTCGGACTCCATCCTCCACAAGCCTGGTCCCCTGGACTCGGTCGAGATGCCGCAGATGCAGGCGCATGTGGCCATCGGCGAGTCCATCGTCAAGCCTCTGCACTCGACGTCAGGGCTGCTGCCGATCATCCGTCATCACCACGAGCGCTTCGATGGACACGGCTATCCCGACGGTCTGCGCGCGCGGGAGATTCCACGGGCGGCCCGGATCGTGTCAGTGTGCGATGCGTTCGACGCGCTGGTGAACGACCGGCCATACCGGATGCGACGCTCGACCGAGGAAGCGTTGGCGGTTCTTCGCGCTGGATCGGGCACGCAGTGGGACCCGGAGACGGTCGACCTGCTGGCCAGCGAGCTGCCGGCGATCCAACACCTCGGAGCTGCTTGATTTAGCCGGTGTTCTGCAGTCCCGCCGCGATCCCGTTGACCGTGAGCTGAAAGGCTCGCTCCGCCCGCGTGCGATCCGCACGCGAGGTCTTGCGGTCCCGCATCGCGCGCAGCGCCCGCAGCTGGAGATGTGACAGCGCGTCGACATAAGGGTTGCGCAGCTCGATCGCCCACGACAGCACCCTTCTGTCCTCGAGCAGCCGGCGATGGCCGGTCACGGCAAGCACCCACGCCATGGTGAGGTCGTACTCGCCGAGCACCATCGCAGTCAGGTCCGGCCGGCCTCCCAGCGCGAGGTAGCGCTCGGCGATGCTGCGGTCGGTCTTGGCCAGGCTCATCTCGGCGTTGTCGAGCATCGCGTTGAAGAGCGGCCACTCAGCGTAGGCGCGCTGGAGCTCATGCAGAGGCGCCGCGCAAAGCCCGCTCCCGATGCCGTACCAGCCAGGCAGGTTCAGCCGCATCTGCGACCAGGCAAACACCCATGGAATCGCGCGAAGGTCCTCGAGCCGGCGTCCGCCCGCGCGCCTGGACGGTCGCGATGCGATGCGAAGGCGGCCCAGCTCCTCGATCGGGCTGACCTCCAGGAACCACTTCTCGAATCCGGGCGCGCCGACCAGTGCGTTGTAGGCCTCTCGGGAAGGCGCGTCGATCATCCCCGCCAGCTCGCGAAATCCACGCGCCGGGTCGCTCCGCGACGGGCGAGGCACCGAGGCTTCCAGCACGGCTGAGGTGACCTGCTCGAGGTGGCGGCGCGCGATCGCGCGGTTGCCGTAGCGCGCAAAGATCACCTCGCCCTGCTCGGTCACCTTGAAATGGCCGTCCACCGAACCCGGCGCCTGCGCGCGGACCGCGCGATTGGCCGGACCGCCGCCGCGCCCCAGCGCCCCGCCTCGGCCGTGGAACAACGTGAGCCGGACACGATTCGTTTTCGCCCATGCGGTGAGTGCGGCCTGCGCGTCGTGCAGCGCCAGCGTCGCCGACAGCGGCCCCATCTCCTTGGCCGAGTCGGAGTAGCCCAACATGACCTCGATCCGGCGGTTGTTGGCCGCGAGGCGGCGGCGTACCGGCTCCAGGCGGAGCATCTCGTCCATGACCTGCGTCGCGCGGCCGAGGTCGTCGAGCGTTTCGAACAGCGGGACCACGTCGAGCACCGGGAGCTTGCCGCGTGATGCGTGTCGGGCGAGCTCGTAGACGGCCGCCACGTCTTGCGCGCCTCGCGTGAAGCTCACCACGTACCGCCGGCAGCTGTTCGGGCCGAACCGCAGCTGCAGCGAGGCCATCACGCGGAACGTCTCGAGCACGTCGCGCGTGGTGTCCGAGCGGCGACCGCGGGCTCGGATTTCGTTGAGCGCGCGCTCGTGGACCGTGCTGTGCTGCCTGACCTCGAGCTCGGCGAGATGAAATCCAAAGGTCTCCGCCTGCCAGATCAGGTGCTGAAGCTCACCGGACGCGAGGCGAGACGCCCCGGCCGCCGCGAGTGAATCGCGCACCGTGCGCAGGTCCACGATCAGCTCGGTCGCCGAGCCGTAAGCCAGAGCTCGCTCGTTGAGGCGCGTGGCCCGAATCCGGCGCGCCACCTGCATGAGAAATTGGCGATGCGGTTCTGTTGCCGGCTCCGCGATTCGACGTCGCAGGGCTCGCGATGGCGGCGTGGTTTCGATGTCGACCGTCAGCGAACGGCCGACGCGATTGGTGACGGCCTCGAGAGCCAGCAAGGCGTGCTCCGCCTGGATTGCCATCGTCTCGGCCGTGACCTGCGCCGTGACCGCGGGGTTGCCGTCACGATCGCCTCCGATCCAGCTGCCGATGCGAAGGAAGGCCGGGGCAGTGTTCGCCCCACCGAGTGCGACGTCGAGAGACCTCACGAGCTCCGGCGCCATGCGAAACAGTGTCTCGTCGAAAACGGCCATGAAGGAGCGGACCTCGTCGAGTGGCTGCACGTGGACCGCGCGAATCTGAGCTGTCCGCCACAGCGAATCGATCTCCTCGATCAGCCTTCGTTCCGCGTCGCTCCGTTCGGTGTCCGAAATCCTCGGATCGTCAAGGCGCTCCAGCTGCTCGCCCACGCGACGGATCGCCGTGACCACCGCGCGCCTTCTCGCCTCCGTGGGGTGCGCCGTGAAGACCGGGTGGACCTCGAGGTCCGCAATGAGCTCGTCGAGTCGCTTGCGTCCCAGCTTTGGCCGAAGGTCCCCGATCGTGGCGGCCAGGGATTCGGGCTGGGGCTCCGGTCCGCGGTCGCGCTCGCGAAGCACCCGCGCGCGGTGGTGCTCTTCGGCGAGATTTGCCAGGTGGAAGTAGCACGCGAACGCGCGCGCCACCTTCTCCGCGCGATCGAGCCCCCACGAGGCGACGAGCTTTTCGGCCTCGCGTTCGTACCTGTCGTCATCGCGGGCACGGATGACAAGACCTCGAAGTTTCTCGACGTCCCGCAGCAGGTTCGCGCCGCCGTAATCGGCGACGACCTTCCCGAGCAGCCCGCCCAGCAGGCGGATGTCGCGCCGCAGCGGCTCGGGGATCTCTTGCCGCGCGGTCTCCCGGGTCTTCGTCAATCGGGATCGACGGAGACGATGTACTCCAGCGAATCGACGAGCGCCAGCAGCGACGCCTCGATGATGTTGCTGGAACACCCGACCGTCGTCCATCGCTTCGTGCCCTTGCCGGACTCGACCAGGACTCGTGTCGTGGCGGCCGTGCCGGCATCCCCGTTCAGGATGCGCACCTTGTAATCGTGCAGGCTCACGTCGTCGAGCGTGGGAAAGCGCGGGCTCAGCGCTTTGCGTAGGGCCGCGTCCAACGCGTTGACGGGTCCGTTGCCCGAGGCCGCCGTGTGATACAGCGTGCCGTCGACCTCGACCTTGACCGTCGCCTCCGCGTGCACCGATCCTCCGTTCTTGCGCACCTGCGTCGTGAAGTCGGCGACCGTCCACGGCGCCGCGTAGCCGGGCTGCAGGCGGCGGACGAGCATCTCGAACGACGCGTCGGCGGCTTCGTACGAGTAGCCCTGGTGCTCGAGCTCCTTGAGATGGTTGACCAGCCATCGCGTCTGGGGGTCGTCGCGGTCGAGCTCCAGCCCGAACTCGCGCGCCTTGGCGAGCACGTTGCCGCGGCCTGAAAGCTCGGAAACGAGCACGCGGGCCTCGTTGCCCACGAGCGCCGGGTCGATGTGCTGGTACGCGTCTTTGTGCCGGAGCACCGCCGCCACGTGCTGCCCGCCCTTGTGCGCGAACGCGCCGTGGCCGACGAAGGGCTGCTGCAGCGGCAGCGCGAGGTTGGCGATCTCCGCCACCGTGCGCGACAGCTCGCTGAACTTTTCGACCGACTCGGCGGGCAGCGCGTCCACCCCCAGCTTGAGCACAAGGTTGGCGACGACGGACACGAGGTTCGCGTTGCCGCAGCGCTCGCCATAGCCGTTGATAGTTCCCTGCACCATATCGGCGCCGGCCATCACGCCGGCAAGAGAGTTGGCGACCGCGAGCTCGCAGTCGTTGTGCGTGTGGATGCCGACGCGTGCGCGGCTGCCGGCGTTGGCGAGCGCCGCTCGCATGGCCTCGACACCGTCTCGGACCGCATCGGGTTGGCTCCCACCGTTGGTGTCGCAGAGCACGACCCACGACGCGCCGGCTCGTGCCGCGGACAGACAGACCTCGATCGCGTATTCGGCGTCGCGCGCGTAGCCGTCGAAGAAGTGCTCCGCGTCGAAGATGACCTCGCGGCCTCGGGCCACGCCGTAGGCCACGGACTCCTCGACCATGGCCAGGTTTTCGTTGTTGGTCGTCTGCAGCACGGTCGCCACCTGCCAGGTGTCGCTCTTGCCGACCAACGTCCACACGGGCGCTCCGCTGTCGGCCAGGGCCTTCAGGTTGGCGTCGTCCTCGCACCTGCCGCCCGCACGCCGGGTCGCGCCGAACGCGGCCAGCCGCGAACGCCGGAGGGGCTGTTCGCCAAGACGCGCGAACAGCTCCTCGTCCTTGGGGTTCGAGCCGGGGAAGCCGCCTTCGACGTAATCGAAGCCCAACCCGTCAAGGAGCCGCGCGATGCGCTCCTTGTCCGCGGCGGAAAAGGAGACG
>VBGV01000087.1 GCA_005880755.1 Chloroflexota bacterium | reverse complement strand
GTGGTGCGTGAATGCGATCGTCGGCCACATCATCGAAGCCGAACGACGCGGCTTCGCCGGCCGAATACGGATCATTCTCGATTCAGACGAGCCGCAACTCCAGGGTTGGGATCAGCCGAAGGTTGCAGCCGACAGAAACGATTGCGACCGCAAGCCAGGCGAATTGTTGGCAGAGTTCGAACCCCTGCGGATGGAGAGCCTCACCCTGGTCCGATTCTTGAAGCCGGCGCACCTGAGTCGAGGAGGCATCCATCCACATGTTGCCCGGCTGACCGTGGAGGACCTGCTCCACGAGTGGATCCATCACGACGCCAACCACCTGCGCCAGGCCTATGCGAACGTGCAGGCGTACGTCTGGCCGCACATGGGCAACGCCCGCCTATTCAGCAGCGCTTAGGCGACCGCTGCCTCAGCTGACTCGGGCTGGGCCTTGGTGTCGCGCGCCGCAGGGAGCGTGAGGTGCACACGGAGGTTGCCCGAGTCGTCGAAGTCGGCCCACAGCCGCCCCTTCATCGCAGCCGCCAGCTCGCGAGAGATGGAGAGCCCCAGACCAACCCCACCGGCGGCCGCCGAGCGCGACGGATCGGCGCGGTAGAAGCGGTCAAACATCCGATCCGGATCCGGGCGGTGCGGTCCAGCGGGGTTGGAGACCACCGTCTCGACCGCGCCGCCGCTCAACCGCGCCACCGCATTGACGGTCGAACCCTCGGGTGCGTACTTCACCGCGTTGTCGAGGAGGTTGTCGAGGATCTGGTGGAGTCGCTCTGGATCGGCGGCGACCGGTGGAATATCGTCGGGCACGTTGAGCTTGAGCGACAGCCGGCGCGCGACCGCGCGGGGCCGCACCATCTCGAGCTCCTGCTCCAGCTGCCCGCCCAGGTCGACCGCGGTGATGTGCAGCGAGATCGACCCCGCCTCCACCCGTGCCAGGTCGAGAAGCTCCTGCGCCATGCGAAGCACGCGCTCGGACTCCTCATGGACGATCGTTGCGGCGCGGGTGCGCTCCATCTCATTCAGCAAGCTGCCATCGACCAGGGCCTGGCTGAAGCCGATCAAGCTCGTCAGCGGCGTCTTGAGCTCATGCGACACGTTGGCGAGAAAATCGCGCTGCACCTTCCGCGCGCGCTCCACCGCGTCGCCCATGCGGTTGAACGCCGATCCAAGCATCCCTATCTCGTCGTGGCCCTTGATGCTCACGCGACGCGAATAGTTGCCCGCCGCGATGTCTTCCGCGGCAGACGCGAGCTGGGTGAGCGGTGTCGTCAACGATTGGCTTATGAGCAACGCCAGAAGCATGGCGACCACCAACGCGGCGCCGCCGGCCTCGAGCAATCGGCTCGCCAGCTCGCCGGCAGCCGCCGATGCCGCGAACGTCTGCGGTTGGGCGAGCACGACGTAGCTGGCGTGCAGGGGGTCTTGCCCCGGTGGAATCTGTTGGGTAGCCACGAAATATGGGCGACCTTCGAAGGAGGACCGGTTCGGTGCGCCGGCTGCGATCGAGATCTCATGACCCAGGAGCGAATCCTGGCTGTCGTACACGACGACGTGGTCTGCGCGCAGCAGCAAAAGGCGATTCCCGCTCAGTGTCGGCACGATCAGGCCGTTCAGGCGGTCGAGAAAGTCGCTCGGCGTGTCCAGGCCAGGTCGGGGGCATGTCGCCGGCCTCGCGATCCGAGGCAGCGGGTTGAAGCACTCCTCGTGCCTGACCTGAGCCGTGACGGTGATGACGCCGCGTCCGAGCTGGGCTTGCGCGCTCTGAAACTCGAGGTCGCGCACGAAGACCCACGTCAACGCGCCGGCAAGAAGGAGGCTGACGGCAACGATGCCGGCGGCCGCGGCGAGGAGCCGAAGTCGCAGGCTCAGCTGCCTGCCAGCTCCAGCCGATAGCCGACGCCCCAGACAGTCTGGATGCTCGGATCGGTGATGCTCGCCGCCGCGAGCTTCTCGCGCACCTGCTGCACATGCACGTCAACCGTCCGGGTGTAGCCGGGAAAGTCGTAACCCCAGACGAGGTCGAGCAGCTCGCTGCGCTGGAAGACGCGTCCGGGGTGGCGCGCCAGCAGCGCGAGCAGGTCGAACTCCTTGGGCCTCAGATGCACCCGCTCGCTGCCGTATCGGACCTCATGACGTTCGATGTCGACTTCCAGCTTGCCGGCTCTGATGAGCTTCGGCTGATCGGGTTCGCTCCGGGCACGTCGCAGGAGAGCTTTCGCGCGCGCCACGAGCTCCTGCGGGTGAAAGGGCTTGGTGAGGTAATCGTCCGCGCCCACCTCGAGTCCGACCACCTTGTCGGTCACCTCGTCGCGCGCGGTGAGCATGATGATCGGCACCTGGCTCAACTTGCGGATCTCTTTGCAGATCGTCAGCCCGTCCGTCCCGGGCAGCATGATGTCGAGGATCACCAGGTCGGGCTTGAGCTGGCCAAACCTGGCCACCGCCTGCGACCCATCCCCCACGCCATCGACCTCATAGCCCTCGCGCGTGAGATAGAGGCGCGCGAGCTCGACGATGTGCTTCTCGTCGTCGACGACCATGATCCTCGAGCTCATCGCTCCGCCCACGGCGTCAAATTCATCATCGCGGCGTCAACCGGTTGTCTTACAAGCGTGAGGGAAATGTAAACGGGCCTATTTTGCCGCTCTGGTCGCGCTTCGGCGGCTCTCTTCCGAACGTAAAACCAGTTTCAGCGGGTTGCCGGCCAGGCCGAAGCGCTCGCGGACCTTCTTCTCCAGGTACCGCCGGTAGGAGAAATGGAGCAGGCCCGTGTCGTTGACGAACAGCACCACGGTCGGGGATTCCCCGCTCGCCTGGGTGGCGTAGGTCACCTTGAGCCGGCGTCCTTTGTAGCTGGGAGGCGGGTGCTCCAGGAACGCATCGCGCAGCACCCGGTTCAACTCGTTGGGAGGCATCTTGATCCTGCGCTGGCCGACCACCTCCAGCGCGGCGGGCATGATGGATCCGATCCCCTCCCTCGTCTTCGCCGAAACGGTGACCACCGGCGCGAACGAGGCGAACTTGAACTTGCTCACCAGCGTTTTGCTCCAGTAAGCCGGCTGACGCATCGCCGGTTCGACAAGGTCGATCTTGTTGACCACGATGACCAGCCCCTTCCCGGCCTCGAGCGCATATCCCGCGACGTGCTGGTCCTGGGCGAGTACCCCGGTCGGGGCCTCGATCACGAGCAGCACGACGTCGGAGCGCTCCATGGCGTGGATGCCGCGCAGCAGGCTGTAGCGCTCGAGCCGGTCGCGGCTCGACGACTTGCGCCGGATGCCCGCGGTGTCGATGAGCACGACAGGCACGCCGTCGAACACCAGCTCGGTGTCGATGGGATCGCGTGTCGTTCCCGGTGTCGGGCTGACCAGCGCGCGCTCATCACCGAGGAGGGCGTTCAGCAGGGATGACTTGCCGACGTTGGGCCGGCCCATGATCGCGAGGCGGTCGGCCTTCTCCTCAGATGGGGAAGCGGGTTCGGGAGCCGGCAGTGATTCGAGGACACGGTCGAGGAGCTCCCCCACCCCCAGGCCGTGCTGCGCCGAGATGAGCGCCGACTCGTCGAAGCCGAGCTCGCTGATCTCGTGCGCGAAATGCCGCTCGTTTGGTGAGTCCGCCTTGTTGGCGGCCACGATCACGCGGCGGCGCGACTTGCGGAGCAGCTGCGCGATGTCGCGATCGATGGGCGTCAATCCCCGGCGGACGTCGAGCAGCAGCACGATGACGTCGGCCTGATCGATCGCGATCTGGGTCTGCGCCTCGATCGCCGCCCGCGACGCGTCCTTCGCGGTGTCGAGGTCCAGGCCGGCGGTGTCGACGACCGTGAACTCGCGCCCGCGCCACTCCGCGACCCCGTAGAGCCGATCGCGGGTCAGTCCGGACTGCGCGTCGACGATGGCCTTCCTCCAACCGATCATGCGGTTGAAAAGGGTCGATTTACCGACGTTCGGCCGGCCGACGATGGCAACGATGGGTCGGGCCACGGGTCAATTAGACGGGTTTTGGTTGCCGCAGCCACAGCAGTGCGGCGGCCGAGCCAGACAGTACGGCTCCCAACCCGAGCGAGGCGACCGGGCTGACGACCGTCCACAGCGCCCCTGCGACGAGGCTGGAGGCAAGGTCCGCCGCCCCGTTGACGCCATTCAACAAGCCGAACGCGGTGCCGTGGCGGCGGGTCTCCACCAGCGAGCTCGTCAACGAGCTCTCGACTGAGCTGACTACAGGGTTTTGCGCTCCAACGAGGAGAGCCATGAGTCCCAGCGCAAGCCAGCCATGGCCGATCAGCCCGACCACGCATGCAGCCGCAAATGTCAGATAAGCCGTCGCGAGGATGGGCGCTTTGCCGACCCTGTCCGCGAGCCACCCGGCCGGGAACGACACCGCGGCACCCACAGCATTGTGTGCGAGATAGAAACCCACTGCCGCGGCGAGCGCTGCAGTTTGGCTCAGCTCCGGCTGCATGATCTGAGCGGCACGAAGAGTGAAGAAGGCGGTGGCGAAGTTCCCCAGCCCGAACAGGGCAACAGGAACCATGAGCTGCCAGAAGCTCGATGGCAGGGGGACTCTGAGTGAAACCGGCTCGGGGCGCCCACGCCGTGGATCTCGGGTTATGAGGGCGAACAGGAGCACGCAAAGGGCGCCGGGCACAAGCGCCACCCAGAAGATCGTGCGGAACCCGTGACCACTGTAGAGCAGCAGAAACGCTGCCGCCGGCCCGATCAGCGCCCCGGCGGTGTCAAGTGCCTCATGAAACCCGAATGCCTTGCCCAGATCGTTCCGCTCGACCGAGCCGGCGAGCATGGCCGAGCGAATCGGCTGGCGAAGCCCTCGTCCCATCCAGGCGAGCGCCCTAGCGATGACGACTTGCGGCCAGCTTGCGACCGCCACAATGAGACCTAGTCCGAAGACCGTGGTGCCGTAACCCGCGACAGCGAGCGGCCTGCGCCAGGCGATGCGGTCGCTGTACCAGCCACTCCAGAGCTTGACGATGGCCGAGGATCCATCGCCGACGCCTTCGATCACGCCGACTGCGAAGGCAGGTGCCCCCAGGCCGACGGTGATGAAGAGTGGCAGGACCGCGAAGACCATCTCGTAATTGGCATCCGCCGCGAGGTCCGCGAGACCGATGCCCAGGACGTTCCGATTGAGCCATTTCACTGGCGCGGGCGCGGTGATCGGGCCGGTCAAACCACCTCGAGAGCTTCGGAGTGAAACGGTCCGCCGTCCTTCTCGGCGACGAAGGCGTTGGCGTCGACGGGTTGGCCCTGATGGACGGCGACGATCAGATAGACGTAGCCCGCCCAGGCCCGCTCCGTGTCGAAACGCGACGCCTGGGCGGGATGGTCCGGGTGGCTGTGGTAGTAGCCGACGATGTCGAGGCCCGCGGCGTCGGCCTCACGCTGGATGCGAATGTGGTCGCGCGGATCGATCTCGTAGCGGTCGCGTGCGCGGTCGACCACGATGTTGCGCGCCCGCTTGACCGCGGTGACCTCGCCATCGCCGCGAGGGCCGATCATGATGCCGCAGATCTCGTGCGGGTAGCCCTCGGCGCCATGGGAACGGATGGAGTCCATCGCATCGCGACCGATCTTCACTGCGGTCGTCCGTAAAGCCCGGTCGACAGGTAGCGGTCGCCCGAGTCGGGAAACACCGTGACGACCACGCCTTCCCGAATCGTCGCCGCCAGCCTGCGCACCGCCCACAGCGCGGCGCCGCTCGAATGGCCGACCAGCAAGCCTTCCGTCCGCGCCACCTCGCGCGCGAGGTCGTAGGCCGGCTCGGTGGGACAGCCCCACACCTCATCGGCGACCGATGCATCCCAGATCTTCGGCACGATCGCGGTGGGAAGATGCTTCAGGCCTTCGAGCCCATGAAACGAATCGTCGGGTTGGACGGCGATGGTTCGAATCGAAGCGTCGTGCTCTTTCAGACGGCGCGACGTGCCGACCAGGGTGCCGGTCGTGCCCAACCCCGCGACGAAATGCGTGATGCGTCCGGCGGTCTGCTCGAGGATCTCGACCGCGGTGCCTTCGTAATGAGCGCGCGGGTTGGCGGGGTTCGAGTACTGGTCGGGATAGAAATACCGCTCAGGGTCTCTCTCCACGATCTCGCGCACCATGACGATGGCGCCGTCCGATCCCTCGCCCGCGTCGCTGTAGACGATCTCCGCGCCGAAGGCGGTGACCAGCGCCTTGCGCTCGGCGCTGACGTTGCCGGGCATCACGAGGCTCACGCGATATCCCTTGGCAGCTCCGACCAGCGCGTAGGCGATTCCGGTGTTGCCGGAGGTCGAGTCGATGATCGTTTTTTCACGCGTCAACGCGCCGCTGCGCTCCCCGTCCTCTATCATCGCCTGCGCCGCGCGGTCCTTGACCGATCCGCCGGGATTGAACCATTCGGCTTTCGCATAGACCTCGACGTTCGGGAACTCGCGCTCGAAGAGCCGCACACGCAGGAGTGGCGTGTTCCCGATCAGCCGTGTGATGCCAGGGGTGCCTGTGCCGCGCATGTGTCAGAAAAGGATAGGAACCAGCGTCAGCCGGCGAAGTGGTAGACGATCGTGCCCCCCAGCACGAAGACCGCCGCGACGCCGTAGCCGATCAGCGAACGTTGGTAGACCGAGCCGCCCTCTGGCCACAGGATGTTGAGGATCGCCTTCCCGATCAGAAAGCCCGCGCCCAGGAGCGTGACCGGCCCCGAGTGGGTCAGCACACCGATGAGCACGACGATGCTCGCCACAGCGACCTCCAGCAGCTGCAGCAGGGTATAGGCGGCCACTAGACGGCGAGCGCTTGGGCGAAGTCGGCGACGATATCGGACGAGTCCTCGATTCCGACCGACACGCGGACCGTGCCGGGGCCGACACCCAGCTCCGCCCGCTCCGCTGGACTGAGCGAGCGATGCGATGTGATGTCTGGGTAGGAGATTGTCGTCTCGACACCCCCGAGGCTCGCGGCAAACGTCGCGAGCTTGAGCCGCTCGACCATGCGCTGCACCTCGCTTCGGCCGCCGTCCAGGTCGAACGCCATCATGCCACCGGATCCGTGCGGGAGCAGTCGCCGCGCCACGCCAAACGAGGGCGAGTCTTCGAGGAGCGGATGATGCACGCGCGCGACGCCTGGCATCGAGTGCATCGCGCGGGCCAGGGCAAGCGAGTTCTCGCTGTGACGCCGCATGCGGACGTCGAGCGTGCGCAGCCCGCGCAGGCCTAGCCATGCGTCGAACGGGCCGAGTGGCGTTCCGGTGCGGGCCGATCGAGCCCTCGCCACGCCCATGGTCCTGGCGTCTCCGACGATGACGCCCGCCACGAGGTCCGAGTGTCCTCCCAGATATTTCGTGGCGCTGTGCATGACGGCGGTCGCGCCCAGATCGAGTGGCCGCGCGAGAAGCGGCGTGGCAAAGGTGTTGTCGACGAGAAACGGCACTCCGCGCTCGCGCGCCGCGGCGCCGATCGCCTCGATGTCCGGTACGCCGCACAGGGGGTTCGTGATGGTCTCGGCGATGATGAGCCCGGCGCCGGACAAAGCGCGGCGGACCGCGTCGAGGTCCAGCAGGTCGATGAAGCGGATTTCGTACCCGGCCGGCTCGAAGTCCTGACGCAGCATCGCGGCGGTCCCGCCGTAGAGCTCGCGGGTGGCGACGATGGCCGCGGGCCTTGGCGCCAGAGCGAGGATCGCGCCGTGCAGCGCCGCCATGCCAGAGGCCGTCGCCACGCCTGCTTCGGCGCCTTCCAATTCCGCGACCGCCCTCTCCAGCATCTCGCGGTTGCTGTTGGAGTTGCGGCCGTAGTAATAGCCGGGCCGCTCCCCGCGTGCGACGGCGTCGTAATCGTCAAGGTCGGTGAAGACGTGGACGGCGGCGGTGCTCAGGTCGGGCGCCAGCGGACTGCGCGCGCCCAGGTCGCGGCCCGCGTGGACCGCCCGCGACGCCGGCTTCAGGGTTAGCCCCTCAACCGGGTGCGGCCCGCGTAAGCCGCAGCCTCGCC
>VBGV01000086.1 GCA_005880755.1 Chloroflexota bacterium | reverse complement strand
CAAACCGAGCGAGGCCACGAAATGGACGGCGATCAGCATAAGGCCCGCGATCAGTGTGTTGACCAGCGACCTGCGCGCTGTGCGCACGACCATGTCGACCCGAAGACCGCCGGCGATGCCGCCGCGCGAAACGGCGAGCACGATCGACGGCGTCAGGAATGTCAGCGCCAGGTAGCCGAGCGACAGGAGGCTGAAGCCCAGGAATAGAAGGGCGAGACCCAACGACACCAGAACCGGCTGTGATTCGCCCTGACCCTGGTTCGCCAGGATCACGAACCCCGCCGCATAAACGGCGGCGGCCACGACAAAGGTCGCGGAGTAGTAGACGAAGTTGACTACGAACAGCCGGAAGCCGCGCCCCAGGTAGCTGAGGTTCGCGGGGGGCAGCCTCTCCTCGCCGGCCCGCAGCCCGTCCAGCGCCGCCAGCATCCAACCCAACCCGTTGATGGATCCCACGATCGGGAGCAGGAGGATCAATCCGATGATTCCGATCTTGGCCGGCCATTCCGGATCGCGAACGGGCCAGACGAAAGCGTCGGTGATGCGATCCATGCCGCGCTTCTAGACGGGCGGCTGTCCGAAAGCGGCCAGAAGGTAGAGCACGATCGCGACCAGGGTGAGGACCGCCCCCACAGTTGTCGCCGCGACGCCGAACGCCAGGCCGGTGGTCGCCGTGCCCTGACCGCCGATCGTCCCCTTGGACTCCGCGATTCGCCCCTGTGACGACCTGGCGAGGAAATATCCCAGCGCGCCGAGCACCATCGCGGGGAGACCGAGCACCAGGCCCAACAACAGGGAGTCCAGCACCAACAGGTAGGCGGTCGCGCCAAGAAGGATCGCGGTCAAGTCCAGGATCAGCCCGACGCCCGCGGCCAGCAGCGCGGCCTGCGCCCTCCCGTCGGTGCGGGCTCGCGGCGCCTGCGGTCCCGGGTACGCAGGCTGGTAGTACGGCGCGATCTGGTGCGGCGGCACCGGAGGCGGTGGCGGTGGTGGCGGCGGTGGCGGGGGCGCCGGCTTCTGCGGCTCCGCGCTCAACGGAGCAGCGCCCTGGCAATCACCACGCGCTGGATCTGGTTGGTGCCTTCATAGATCTGGGTGATCTTTGCGTCTCGCATCATTCGCTCGACAGGGTAATCGGAGATGTAGCCGTAACCACCGAGCAGCTGGACGCAGTCCGTGGTCACCCGCATCGCCATGTCCGAGGCGAAGAGCTTGGCCATCGCGGCCACCTTGGTGAGGTCCGGCGCCTTCACGTCCACCTTGGTCGCTGCTCGATAGACCAGGTGGCGCGCCGCCTCGATCTGCGTCGCCATGTCGGCCAGCATGAACTGGATGCCCTGGAAGCTCGCGATCGGCTGCCCGAACTGTTTGCGTTCCTTGACATAGTTCAACGCGTAATCGAAAGCGCCTTCAGCGATGCCGAGCGCCTGCGCGCCAATGCCCGGCCGCGATCGGTCGAGCACAGCGAGCGCGATCTTGAAGCCGGCGCCCTCTTCGCCGAGCCGGTTGCCTGCGGGCACCTTGACGTCCTGGAAGACGATCTGTGCGGTGGGCGAACCTCGGATGCCGAGCTTGTGCTCGAGCTTCTCGACCGACCACGGGCTGGTCTCGCGCTCGAGGACGAAGGCGGAGATTCCTCGGTGGTCAGCACCGGGATCGGTTTGGGCAAACACGACCAGGGTGCCGGCGATGCTGCCGTGCGTGATGAATTGCTTCGTGCCGTTGAGCACGTACTCGTGGCCGTGCTTCTTCGCGAAGGTCTTCATGGCCGCTGCGTCGGACCCGCTGTCCGGCTCGGACAGCGCGTAGGCGGCGACTTTCTCGCCTGACGCGAGCGGCGGACAGAGCCGCTTCTTCTGCTCTTCCGACCCCGCGACGAGGATCGGGTAGGAACCGAGCGCCTGGACCGCGAGGATCAGCGATGAGCTCGCGCACGCCTTCGCGATCTCCTCGATGCCCATGCAGATGGTGACGCTGGAGCCTGAGATCCCGCCGTACTCCTCGGGAAACGGGATGCCGAGGATGCCGTTCTCGGCGAAGAGCTTCTCGATGTCTTTTGGGTACTCGCCCGTCTGGTCGATCTCCGCCGCACGCGGCGACACGCGATCCTGGACCAGCTCGCGGATCGTGTCCCTGATCGCGACCTGCTCGGCCGAGAACTCGAAGTCCATCCGGGGTGATTATCCGGCCCGGAGTAAATCGCGCGCGATCACGATCCTTTGTACCTGGTTGGACCCCTCGTAGATCTGCAGCGCTTTGGCATCACGCACGTGCCTTTCAAATGGGCTGCCGGAGGCAGCGCCCTCAGCGCCCGCGATCTGCAGCGCGTCGAGAGCCACTTGCATCGCCGTGTCCGAGCAATGCAGCTTGGACATGGAAGCCTGGCGCGTGAAAGGCAGACCACGGCTGCAGAGCCACGCCGCCTGGTAGGCCAGCAGTCGCGCGGATTCGACGCGGGTTGCCATGTCAGCCAGCGTGAAGTCGTCGCCCTGCTCATGTCCCCTGTCATGCATGAGCGCGCGCGTTTCGTCGACCGCCGCCTGGCCGATGCCCAGCGCCTGCCCGGAGATTCCGATTCGCCCTGAGTCCAGGGCCCGCATGGCCACCGTAAAGCCCTGCCCCTCGGCGCCAAGACGGTTGGCCGCCGGCACGCTCACGTCCTCGAGGATGAGCTCGCCGGTCGGCGAGCCGTGGAGGCCCATCTTGTGAAAGACCTGGCCGACGCGGACGCCTCGCGCATCCGCCGGCACCAGGAACGCCGTCACGCCGGCCGCTTTCTCGTCCGGTCCAGTCCGCGCGAACACCACGTAGAGGCCCGCATGGCCGATGTTGGTGATGAAGACCTTGGTGCCGTTGAGCACATAGCCGTCGCCGTTGCGCCGCGCGGTCGTCGTCAGCGACGCGGCGTCAGATCCTGACGCCGGCTCGGTCAAGGCAAAGGCGCCTAGCAGCTCACCCGTCGCGAGTCGGGGCAGCCATCTGCTCTTCTGCTCGTCATCGCCGAAAAGCAGGATGGGTTCGGTGCCGACGCTGGTGTGCACGTCGACGATGACCGCGGTCGACGCGCACGCCTGGGCGAGCTCCTCGACGCAGATCGCGAACGCCAGAGCGTCGAGTCCGGCGCCGCCGTAGCGCCGCGGAATGAGCACCCCCAGCAGCCCGGATTGGGCCGCCGCGTCGATCGCTTCCCGGGGAAACCGATGGTCGCGGTCGACCTCGGCCGCGAGAGGCTGCACCACCCCTTGCGCAAGTTCACGCACACCGGCGCGGAAGCTGGCGTGCTCGGGCGCGAGTTCGAGGTCCAACTGAGGCGTTACTTAGAATAGTGGGCTTGACGATGGACGCAGGGCCGAGGTACCTCGAGGGAACCACAGTCGGAAGTGGCCGCGACATCATCGGCGTGCGGCGAGACCGGATCGCGGACATCATCAGCACGGGGCGCGAGATCATCTCCCGGGCCAAGGGCGAAAAGATCCTGCCCGACACCATCACCGGGGCCACCGCGGCGCTGCTGGTCACGATTGCGGGCTACGGGGAGCCCCTTTCCGAAGGCCAGTGGCGCGAGCTCGCCGGCGTCGTCGGTGGGATCATGCGCGACACCACATATGCCGACCTGGCCAGGCTGCGGACACTCATCACGCAGGAACAGTTCCTGAACGTGGCGCGCAACCAGGGCTACGCGCGCTTTATCCGCCGGCTCGACGACGGCAGATGGGTCTGCGAGCTGACCCCGAAACTTGAAGATCTTCCGGACGAGTAAGACCCCGGCCGGCGCGTTCAGTGGTGCCCTTCGGACGAGGGTGTTCCGGATCTTCTTCGCGGCCGTCTTCCTTTTCGGCGTCCTGAGCCCGGCGGCCGTCGTGTTCGCCGTCGTCTGGACGGCGCCGCCGATCACTACCGGCGCGGCCGCGAGCACGCTGGACATGCGATCCGAACGCCTCCTCCCCGAGCCCGACGTCCAACCCACGAGCCTGCCCAGCCCCGCGTTCAACGTCTACGCCAACACGCTTTCCGGCATGGTGCCCTGTCCGCTGTGCGAGATACCGGCGCGCGTGTACGTGCCGAACAGTGTTGCGGGAACCGTGGACGTGATCGATCCTGCCACCTTCCGCGTCGTCGACCACTACAAGGTCGGCTTCATTCCCCACCACATCGCGCCGGCGTGGGACATGAGCGCTCTGTACGTCGACAACGAGGGTTCGAGCAGCCTGACGGTGCTCGACATCCACACCGGCCGTCCGACTGGCCGGGTCTCGATCCCTTTTCCCTACAACCTCTACTTCACCCCTGACGGCACCAAGGCTGTGGATGTCGTGGAACGGCTGAACCGCGTCGAATTTCGAGACTGGCGCAACGGCTGGAAGTTGATGGGAGCGGTGTACATCCCATGGCGCGGCGCCGACCATCTCGACTTCAGCGCGGATGGCAGCTACCTCATGATCTCGACCGAGTACTCCGGCATGGTCGCGAAGGTGGACACCGTGAGCATGAAGCTCATGGGATACGTCCACGTCGGCGGGCTGCCGATCGACGTCAGGCTCTCGCCCGACGGCTCGGTGTTCTATGTAACCAACCAGGGCCGCATGGGCGTGTCGGTGGTCGACCCGGTGTCGATGAAGGAGGTCCAGTTCATCCCGACCGGCCGCGGCGCCCACGGAGTGCAGGTCTCTCGCGACACCAGGTCGCTGTACGTCTCGAACCGTCTCGAAGGATCGGTCTCAGTGATCGACTTCGCCAGCCGTTCGGTGGTGGCGAAGTGGGTCATGCCCGGCGGCGGCAGCCCGGACATGCTGCAGCTGAGCCCGGACGGGACTCAGCTCTGGGCGTCCGGCCGGTATCACGCGACGGTGTATGTGTTCGACACCAAGACCGGCAATGTGCTGGCGAGAATCCCGGTGGGCGCCGAAGACCACGGCCTGACGTATTTCCCGAACGTGGGATCGCACAGCCTGGGACACAACGGGGTGTACCGCTAAGTAGCGCCCGTCATAACGCACCATTGGCGCCAGCGGAGCGGAAAAACTGTCGAAATACCGCCTCGCTGGCCGCGGCGGCGCGAAAAGGCCGGCGGGCTTACGCCCCGAGGAGCCTCGCGATCAGCATCCTTTGGACTTCCGACGTCCCCTCGCCGATCTCATTCACCTTCACGTCCCGCCAGTAGCGAGCGACCGGATAGTCCTCCATGAACCCGTACCCGCCATGGATCTGCACCGCGTTGTCCGCCGCCCTCTTCGACGCCTCCGACGCGTACAGCTTCGACATCGCGGCGAGCATCCGAACCTGGTCCGTCGTTTCGGCCCCCTCATTGCTGTACGCCGCCGCCGCCCGATACACGATGGTGCGAGCCACCTCCGTCTCCATGGCCATGTCCGCGAGCTTGAACTGGATCGCCTGGTGCTTCGAGATCGGCTCGCCGAACGTCCGCCTTTCTTTCGCGTAAGCCAGCGCCGCGTCGAGGCACGCCTGCGCGACCCCGACCGACAGCGCCGCGATCGCGATCCGCCCGCCCGTCAGCGTGTGCAGGAACTGCCGGTATCCCCCACCCCGCTCACCCAGCAGGTTGGAAGCGGGAACCGAGCAATCTTCGAAGCTCAGCGGGTGGGTGTCGGAGGAATGCCAGCCCAGCTTTCGATACGGCTCGAGCACGTGATAGCCAGACGTCCCGGTCGGCACCATGATCGCGCTGATCTCGGGCCCGTTCTGACCCGAGCGACCGGTCACCGCGGTGATCGTCACACCCGCCGAGATGTCGGTGCCGCAGTTCGTGATGAACTGCTTCGCCCCGTTGATCACCCACTTGCCGTTGCGCGACTCCGCGCGCGTCTTGGTCGCGCCCGCGTCCGACCCAGCCTCCGGCTCGGTCAGCCCGAACGCCCACAATTTCCTTCCCGCGACGAGGTCCGGAAGCCACTGCTCTTTCTGCTCGCGAGTGCCGAATTCGTATATGGGCGACGAGCCGAGGCAGACCGCCGCCTCCAGCGTGATGCCCACACCCGCATCGGCGCGCGAGATCTCCTCGATCGCGATGCAGAGGGAAAGGAAATCTCCGCCCGCTCCCCCCACTTCTTCCGCAAACGGCAGACCGAAAAGGCCAAGCTCCCCCATCTGGCGCACGATGTCGTAGCCGAATCGATGATTCCGATCGAGCTCCCCCGCCGCCGGCGCGACGACCTCCCGCGCGAAGTCGCGACACGTGTCTCGAATCGCCTGTTGTTCAGGAGTCAGTGCAAAATCCATTGCAACAATCCTTGCATGACTACACGGAAGCGCTGCACATTGCCGCGGGCATCAAGGACCTCGACGGGCCCAACGTCAACCCGCTCTGCCACACGCGCCTCTATTCGCAAGGACACCGCGTCGAGCGCTCGCTGGTCCTCCTCCACGGGTTTACCAACTGTCCGCAGCAGATGGATTCGCTGGGCAAGCTCTTCTACCAGCGAGGCTGGAACGTCTTCATCCCGCGCTATCCGCGTCACGGCTACACCGATCGGCTGAACACTTCGATCGCCGAGCTGCGCGCAGAGCACCTGATCGCGCTCGCCAATCGCGCAGCCGACGTCGGCCAGGGGTTGGGCGAACGAGTGACGATCGCCGGGCTCTCCCTCGGGGCGATTCTCACCGGCTACCTGGCGCAGACGCGCGAAGGCATCGACCGCGCCGCGCTGATCGCGCCGATGCTCGGGCTCAAACCGATTCCCGGGCCGGTCATGAATGCGATGAGCCGCCTCGCCACCAAGCTGCCCAACTTCTACATGTGGTGGAACCGGCAGCTGAAGGACAAGCTGGGCCCGCCCTACGGTTACCCGCGATTCTCGACCCACGCGTACGCGGCGCTCTTCGAGGTCGGCGACCTACTGGTGAGGTCCGCGCGGACCAACGTTCCCAAACCTCGCTCGACCGTGGTCGTCACCAACGCGGCCGAACCGCGCCTCGACAACCAGTCCACGTACCGGCTCATCGAATCGTGGCGTGCCAACGGCGCAACCATCGAGACCTACGAGTTTCCGCTCCCCGAGCATCTGCCCCACGACCTCATCGATCCGGGCAACTCCGCCCAGAACACCGCGCTCGTCTACCCGATCCTGTCCCGCCTGATCGAAGGGAACTGAGGCGCGGCCGGAAACCCTCGGCGAGAGATTCGGCGATCCAGGTGGCCCAGATTCGGGTGAAGCGCCGAGCAGCGCAGCGAGCGCATCCGTGGATGCGTGAGCGAGCAGCGCAGAAGCTGAGCCCGAGGATGGGCCGCATGGGCGCCGAAGATCCGCTGAGGGATTTTCGGCCGCGCCTCTAGAGCCTGCGCGCCATCTCATACTCGAGATGACCGGGACGCACGTCCTGAGCGGCGCCGGTGCGCGTGAACCCGTGGCGGGCATAGAGGCGCTCCGCGGCCGCGTTTCCGTCGGTGACCCACAGCAACATCTGGCCGTAGCCGTTCGACCTCGCCCAATCCAAAAGAGTCTTCACCAGCAGGTCGCCGACCCCTCGGCGCCGAAACCGCGGGTCGACCCACATCGCTGTCATCGCCGCCGCGCCGCTCGCGTCCCCGTCGCCGCCGC
>VBGV01000085.1 GCA_005880755.1 Chloroflexota bacterium | reverse complement strand
TCCATCGGCTGCAACTATAGGAGCGTGGCCGCTCAGTGCCGGTTGGCGGCCACGAATTCCTTGATCCGCCGCAGGCCGAGCTTCAGCTCGTCCTCTGACTGTGTGTAGGCGAGGCGGATGAAGCCCTTGCCGGCGCGTCCGAACGCCGTCCCCGGCAGCACCGCGACGCCGGCTTCGTTCAGCAGCCGGTTGGCAAGGTCGTGCTCGTCGAAACCGGTGCCCTCGATGTTCGGGAACGCGTAGAAAGCTCCCTGCGGCCTGGCGCACCGCATGCCTGGGATCTCGTTGATGCCGTCGACGACCAGGTCGCGGCGGTGCTCGAACACTTTCACCATCCGGCGCACCGCATGCTCCGACTCCGGCGAGCCAAGAGCCTCGATGGCCGCGATCTGCGTAAACGCGGCGGCGCACGAAGAGGAGTTGATCATCAGCGTGTCGAGCTTGGCCGCGAGCGCCCGCGGCGCAACCGCGTAACCGAGACGCCAGCCGGTCATCGCGTAGGACTTCGAAAGGCCGTCCATCAGCACCGTGCGCTCGCGCATGCCGGGCCGCGAGAGCGGCGACACGTGGTGGAAGCCGTACACGAGCTGGCTGTAGATCTCGTCCGAGACCAGGAGCAGGTCGTGCTTCTGGGCCAGGTCGCAGACGAAATCGATGTCCTCCTCGGTCAGGACGCCGCCGGTGGGATTTTGCGGCGTGTTGATGATCAGCATCCGCGTCTTCGGGGTGACAAGCGACGCGAGCTCGTCGAGGTCGATGCGAAAGCCGGTCTCCTCGCGCAGCGTCACAGGCTTCGCCACCGCGCCGATGAATTCCACCTGCGAGGCGTACGCGGGATATCCCGGGTCGGGAAGGATCACCTCATCGCCGGGCTCGACGCACGCGAGAAGGGTGAAGAGCAGGACGTTCTTGGATCCCGGGACGAGGACCACCTCGGACGGGTCGACCTGCGCCTTCAGCATGCGGCCGACGAAGCCGGCGACAGCCTCGCGCGCCTCATAGATCCCACTCGCCGGGGTGTAGTGCGTGTAGCCGTTCTGCATCGCGCCGATCGCCGCCTCGACGATGTTGTCGGGCGTGGCGAAGTCGGGCTCGCCGATCTCCAGGTGGACGATCCGCTTGCCTTCGGCCTCGAGCTTGCGGGCCCTGGCGAGCACCTCGAACGCACCCTCTGTCCCGAGGCGTGACATGCGCTCGGCGAACCGAATCGCGGTGCTCACTCTGAGACGAATCCTATCCGCTCGTGTTCACGTACCAGTCGGTGACGTACTGGAAGCGGTCGGACGGCTCGATCGCCTTGTTCACGTGCACCCCGTGCACGCGCTGCGACACCGCGTACACGTAGTGGCCCGAGTAGAGGAAGATCGCCGGCGCGACGTCGGCCATGACCATCTGGAAGTCGATGTACACGGCCAGGCGCGAGGGCGGGTCGACCACGGCGCGACCGTCCTCCAGGTCCTTGTCGATGATCCCCCATCCACGCGCATACGCGAAGTTCAGCGCGCCCGGGTCCATGCCCGAATGCCACAGCCAGTACTGGTCGGGGTCCGGGCCGACGTCGATCGAGATGAGCGCCATCTGGTACTTGTGCGTCAGCAAGTAGTCCTGCAGCAGCTTGGAGGCGGGAAAAGGCTTGACGTCGACCTGGATGCCGATGGCGAGCAGCTGGCGCGCGATGGCCTCCGCGATCTGCTGGTTGGGATAGGAGTCCGCGGCGACCATCGTGACCTTGAACGGCGTCCCTTTCTTGGCCCGGACCTTCGTGGCCGCGTCCACGACCCAGCCCGCCGATTCCAGGTTCTTGGCCGCGGCGATCGCGTCGTATGGGTGGAGGGCTGCCGCCGCGGCGGAGTAGGCCCACCCTGCGGTTGGAATCGGGTTGGGATCGGCGTCGGCTCGCCCCGCCAGTACCTCACTGACGATTTTCTGGCGGTCCACCGCCTGCACCAGCGCCAGGCGGACCTTCGGATCGCTGAAGAAAGACTTGCCGTCCCCGTCGGGGTTCAAGCTCACGAACGAGTTGGTGAACATCCGGGCTTCGAGCACGGTCAGGCCGGTGCGGCCCAGCAGCGTGTCCACCTCCTGCGGCTGGATCCCGCCGACCAGGTCCGCGGCCCCCGAGAGCACGGCCCGGATCGCCAGCTGCGGGTCGGTGGCGGGATAGGTCCGGAGGACGAGGTGGTCGAGGTAGGGCTGCGGCACCGCGTTCGGGTTGCGGTCGAGCGTGATCGCGAGCTGGTTGATCGAGCCGACCTTGAACGGCCCCGTGCCGAAAGCACGCACCCCGCTGTACGGGCTCGACGCGATCTGGGCCGGGGCCATGCCCGCGTAGATGTGCTTGGGGATGATGCCGACCCGTAGCGTCAGAGGAAATGAGGCTTCGGGCGCCCGCAGGGTGAAGACCACCTGGCCCGGACCTCCGGCGCCTACGCCGACCTGGCGCCAGACGTCCGCGCCCGGTTGCTGGTAATCGAGGTCCTGGAGGATGTGGAACGTGAACAGCACATCGTCGGGGCCGAACGGCTGCCCGTCTGCCCATTTCACGCCCTCGCGGATGTTGAAGGTATACGTGAGGTGGTCGGGGGAGACGCTCCAGTCGGAGGCCAGGACACCCACCACGTTCTGCTGCGCGTCGACCGACGTCAGCCCCTGGTAAATCAGGCTGTTGACGTCGCGGGTGCTGTCGTTGGTCTCGAAAAGCGGGTTGAGCACGGTGGGCTGTCCGACCAGGGCTTCCACGGCCGTGCCGCCCCGAGCCGGCTTCGGCACCGTGGCAACCGGCTGGCACCCCGCGAGTGCCAGGGCCGCCGCAAACGCGGCGGCGAGAAACCTACGCCTTGAAATGCGTCGTCACCCAGACGTTGGCGATGGAGCAGATCAGGAAGCCGGCGACCAGGACCCACGTCGTCCAGTAGATCTGGCGCTCGAGGCCGCGCCTCGTGCGATACCCGCCGCCAAGACCGTCCCCGCCGCCGCCGATGGTGCCACCAAGGCCTGAGGCTTTCGGAGTCTGGATCAGGACTCCGGCCATCAGGAGCACCGCGATCACGGCCTCCGCGATGATCAGAGCGTTCTGGAGCTTCGCCATGGGACCCGGAGATTTTACCTAGGCAAGCCTAGGCCCAGACCGAGCCGAAGCGAGAGTTGATCGCGTCCCAGTTCAAGGTGTTGAACCAGGCGGTCACGTAGTCGGCGCGCTTGTTCTGGTATTTCAGGTAGTAGGCGTGCTCCCACACGTCGACGCCCAGGATCGGCGTCATTTCTTCCATGTACGGGCTGTCCTGGTTGGGGTAGCCCTTGATCGATAGCTTGCCCGCGCGATCGGCCACCAGCCATGCCCATCCGCTGCCGAACTGTCCCACCGCCGCTTTTTGGAGTTGCTCCTTGAAGGCGTCGTAGCCGCCGAACGTGTTCTTCAGCGCGTCTGCTATGCGACCGTTGGGGTTGCCGCCCCCACCCGGGCCCATGATCGTCCAGAAGATTGAGTGGTTCGCATGGCCGCCAGCGTTGTTGCGGATCGCCGTCCTGATGTCCTCGGGCACGGTGTTGATTCCCCAAAGCAAGTCCTCAACCGTCTTGCCGCCGAGCTCGGGGTGCTTTTCGATCGCCGCGTTGGCGTTGGCCACATAGGCCGCGTGGTGCTTGTCGTGATGGATCTGCATGGTCTGGGCGTCGATGTGCGGCTCGAGGGCGTCGAATGCATATGGAAGCGCGGGCAGCTCAAACGGCATTTTCAGGAACCCCCCTCTTGAATTTGTCTGCTATGTAACGAAACCAGTTTAGGTGCTTGAAGATTTCGAGCCTGACGCCTGGGCCTTCACGGCAGCCGCCCGCCTTTCGACCTCACGCGGATCGCCCAGGTAGCGCCACGATGTGGGACGCAGGTCGCCGTCCAGCTCGTAGACGCGCGGCACGCCGGTCGGGATGTTGAGCTCGACCACCTCTTCGTCCCCGAGTCCGTCGAGGTGCTTGACCAGGGCGCGAAGGCTGTTGCCGTGCGCCGAGACGAGGACGCATGGGTGTATGAGAAGGTCGGGCACGATCGCGTCGTACCAGTAGGGAAGCATCCGCTCGACCACGTCCTTCAAGCATTCCGCGCCCGGCAGCAGCTCCGGCGCCAGCGTTGCGTAACGCGGGTCATGGGATGGATGGCGCTCATCTGACGGGTCGAGGTCGGGCGGTCGCACGTCGTAGCTGCGCCGCCAGACCTTGACCTTCGCCTCGCCGTACTTGTCCGCGGTCTGCTTTTTGTTGAGCCCTTGTAGCGCGCCGTAGTGGCGCTCGTTCAAGCGCCAGGTGCGCTTGACGGGAACCCAGGACATCTTCATCTCGGCCAGCGCGTGCTGCGTCGTCTGGATCGCGCGGAGCAGCAGCGACTCATGCACGACGCCTGGCCACAGCCCCGCCTCGCGCAACAGGCGCCCGGCCTCGACCGCCTCCTTGACGCCCCGCTCACTGAGGGGGACGTCGGTCCAACCCGTGAAGAGGTTCTCCACGTTCCATGTGCTTTCGCCGTGGCGAAGAAGCACGAGCGTGCCGGGTGTCTTAGCGGTGCCCATAGACCTCGGCCGTGACCTTGACGATGTGCGCGAACTCCGCGGCGTCGAGGCTCGCGCCGCCGACGAGGCATCCATCGCAGTAAGGCAGCTCGACATACGACTGCACGTTGGCGGCGTTGACGCTGCCCCCGTAGAGGATCCGGACCTTGCGCGCGGCGCCGGCGCCGATCATCTCGCCGACGATGCGGCGGATAAGGCGCATGGTCTTGTACGCGTGCTCGGGGTCGGCGCTCTTGCCGGTGCCGATGGCCCAGACCGGCTCGTAGGCGATCACCAGCCGCGCCGAGTCGTCGGCCGAGCAGCTGGCCAGCCCGGCCTTGACCTGAGCGCTCACAACCTGATCCGAGGTACCCGCGTCGTAGTGGTCGGCGAGCTCCCCGACGCACATGATCACGCCAAGCCCACACGACAGGCCCGCCGCGGTCTTCTTGGCCACCATGTCGTCCGTCTCACCGAGATACAGGCGTCGCTCCGAATGGCCGACGATGACCCACTGACACAGGTCCTTGAGCATCGCCGGCGAGACCTCCCCGGTGTAAGCGCCCGACATCTCCCAGAAGCAATCCTGGGCGCCGAGCTTCACGCCCGATTCGACCAGCACCTCGGAGACCGCGAGGAGCCAGGGGAACGGGGGAAAGATCGAGACCTCGACGCGGTCGGCGTGGCCCCGGGCCACGGAGAGGATGCCGCGCACGAGGTCGAGCGCGTCGTCGATGTTGGTCGGGTTCATCTTCCAGTTCGCAGCAACGAGCGGCATCCCTGGCGGCCGGGAGGACATCTACGCTTCCTTCAGAATCGCAATTCCGGGCAATTCCTTGCCTTCGAGGTATTCCAGAGTCGCGCCGCCGCCGGTCGAAACGTGCGAGAAGCGGCCGGCCAGGCCGAGCGCTTCGATCGCTGCGACCGTGTCGCCGCCGCCCACCAGGGTGTAGGCACCAGAGGCGGCGATGGCCTCACCCACCGCCTTGGTTCCGTCGCCGAAGTCCTTGATCTCGGCGACGCCGACCGGACCGTTCCAGATCACGGTTCCAGCCCCGCGCACCTTCTGGTTGAAAAGCGAGACCGACCGGGGACCGATGTCCAGGGCCATCCAGCCTGGCTCGACCTTGTCCGCGTCCAGGATGCGCAGAGCCTCGCCCGCCTCCATCTTCCGCGCGCAGACCACGTCGACCGGGAGGACGAGCTTGTCGCCCGCCTCGGCCGCGACCTCCTTCGCCTCCTTCAGCGCCGTGTCCTCGACGAGGCCGCTGCCGGTCGGCCAACCGCGCGCCTTGAAGAACGTGTTCGCCATCGCACCGCCGATCAATAGCGAATCGACTTTCAGCAGCAGGTTGCGCAGCACTCCGACCTTCGTCGAGACCTTGGCGCCGCCCACGAGCGCGACCATCGGGCGCCTCGGGTTGTCGAGCGCCTGACGCAGAGCCCGCAGCTCGGCCTCCATCAGCTCGCCCGCAAACGCCGGCAGGTAGGCAGCGACACCCACCACCGAAGCATGCGCGCGGTGCGAGGCGGCGAAGGCGTCGTTGACGAACAGGTCCCCCAAGGCAGCGAGGCGCCGGGCAAACCCGGCGTCGTTCGCCTCGTCCTCTTTGTGATAGCGGACGTTCTCGAGGAGCAGGAGCTGGCCCGACTGCAGTGTGTCGACCGCTGAGGTCGCCGGTTCGCCGACGCAATCCTCCGCGAACCGCACCTCTCGACCGACACGCCTGGCGAGGTCGGGGACGATGGGCTTCAAGGAAAGCTCCGGCTCGCGGTCCTTGGGACGTCCGAGGTGCGACATCACGATCACCCTCGCGCCGCGCCTGGCGAGGTGCTCCAGCGTCGGCGCGGCCGCTCGCACGCGCGAGTCGTCGGCGATGTTTCCGCCCGCCATCGGCACGTTGAGGTCCTCGCGAACGAGGACCCGCTTGCCCGCGACGTCGACCGAGGTGATCGAAGCCTTCAGAGTCGCTGCGCCATGTACGAGATGAGGTCGACCATGCGACAGCTGAATCCCCACTCGTTGTCGTACCAGCTCACGACCTTCGCCCAGTCGCCGGTCAGCACCGCGGTCGACGGCGCGTCGACGATCGAAGAATGCGGGTCGTTCTTGAAGTCGGAAGACACGAGCTCTTCACGGCTCACGGCGAGAATCCCGCGCAGCTCGCCGCTGGCCGCCTCCTCGAACGCGGCGTTGATTTCTTCCGCGGTCGTGGTCTTGCCCAGCTGCACCGTCAGGTCGACGACCGAGACGTCGAGGATCGGGACGCGGAACGAGATCCCGGCGAACTTGCCCGCCAGCTCAGGCAGCACCTCGGCGACCGCCCTGTTGGCGCCGGTCGAGGTCGGGATGATGTTGTCCGCCGCGGCCCTCGCGCGCCGCAGATCTTTGTGCGGCAGATCTTGCAGCTTCTGATCCGCGGTGTAGGCGTGGATCGTCGTCATCATGCCGCGCTCGATGCCGAACGAGTCGTGCAGCACCTTGGCCAGCGGCACGAAGCAGTTGGTCGTGCAGCTGGCGTTCGAGATGACGTGGTGCTTCGACGGGTCGTAGCCCTTGTGGTTCACCCCCATCACGACCGTGTAGTCCTGGTGGGTCGCGGGGGCGGAGATGATCACCTTCTTCGCGCCGCCCTTGTCGATGTGGACGCGAGCTCTGGTCGCGTCGGTGAACAGGCCAGTCGATTCCACCACCAAATCGACACCGAGGTCGCGCCAGGGCAGCTCGGCAGGATCTTTCTGGGTCATGAACTTGACATGGTGCCCGTCGACGTGGATGGTTTCGCCCTCGGCCTTGACCGCGGGGTCGAAGGTACCCAGCGCAGTGTCGTGCTTGAGCAGGTGGGCGAAAGTTTTCGCGTCGCCAATGTCGTTGACCGCGACGATCTCGAAATCCGGCTTCAGCGCCCAGGCCGCGCGATAGATGTTGCGGCCGATGCGTCCGAAGCCGTTGATGCCGACCTTGAGTGCCATAGGGCGAGCTCCTAGTGAGTGTTGGGAAGCTGAGGAGAGGAGAGCTAAATGTTAGTCGGGTCCTCGCGGCAGCCCGAACGTGACGGTCGGCGCGATCGTGAAGATCTCGCCACCCTCGGTCTTTACCAGCTGCCATCCGCCCTCGTGGACCATCCGGTGATGTCGGGTGCACAGGAGGACGAGGTTTTCCAGCTCGTCCCCGCCGCCGTGCATCACATAGACGAGGTGGTGTCCATCGCACCACGATGCTGGCCGCTCGCATCCAGGCCATTGGCAGTGCCGGTCGCGAGCGTTGAGCGCCCGCCGCTTGGGACCTCGGATCGCCGGCTCCGCGCGACTGGCGTCGATCACGACCGAGTCCTGGAGCAGGACCCGAGTCAGGCTGGAGTCGCAGGCCCAGCGCTCCACCGTCTTGGATGAGATAGGTAGGGAGAACTCGGTCTCCGCGCCAGGCGCTCCGGTCAGGTCGAGCAAGGTCTCGATCGAGCTCGTGACCTGCATCTGGATCTTGGTCTTGTGGCCGGCCAGCTCGATCAAGGCGTCGGCCATCCGCTGCGGTCGCAGCCGGTGGTCGTCCTTGCCCGAGTACCAGGCAAGGGGTTCCAGAGCGTTGCGAACCACCGCGCCGCCGACCGGGTCCAGGGAGCCGGTGAGAAAGAACGATCCGTCATCGGCCCTGTTCATATAGAGGAAGTTCGAATGCACCAGCGCGGCTTGCTCGTCGGAGTATTTCTTGGGGCTGACC
>VBGV01000084.1 GCA_005880755.1 Chloroflexota bacterium | reverse complement strand
CAATTGTCGGAAATAGACTGGTTGGCGTGATTCACGCCCGCGTCCAGGTTCGCCCAGCCGCGGCAGACGACCTGGGGGCGATCAATGACATCTACAACCACTACGTCAGCGATTCACACTTCACTTTCGACCTCGAACCGGTCGAGATGGACGTCCGGCGCGAGTGGTTCGGCCACTACTCCAGCAGCGGCCGATACCGCCTTTTCGTAGCGGTTGATGAGGACGAGGTGGTTGGTTACGCGTCCAGCAGCCGCTTCCGGCCCAAGCCTGGTTACGAAACGTCAGTCGAGACGAGCATCTATCTCGCTCCCGACGCGATCGGCAGGGGCGCGGGTTCGAGGCTCTACGAGACGCTGTTCAAATCGCTCGAGGGCGAAGACCTGCATCGCGCGTACGCCGGCATCGCCCTGCCAAACCCGCCGTCGATCGAGCTGCACGAGCGATTCGGGTTCAAGCGCGTGGCGCTGTACACCGAACAGGGCCGCAAGTTCAACCGCTACTGGGACGTCGCCTGGTTCGAGAAACCGCTGGGACGCGAGGGCGACGCCTAGCCTCCGTTCGCCGGCGGCGGCTGGTTGCCGATGCTGATCGTGGTGCCGCCGATCTGGATCGCGGTCGCCTTGATGCTGCCTTCCGCCTGACGCGTCCCGATGATCGTCACCGTCAGGTTGTCCTTCAAGTCGCTCGTGGCGCCGGAAGCCTGGCGCGAGATCTGCACGGTCGGATCAAACGTGAACCGCGGCAAGATCGCCGACCAGCCGCGCGTCCAGGGCCACCTCGCCTTGCATCAACGGGAGTTACTCACCCGTGGACTCCGAGCTTTCAGGGAATCAGGTGTGGATTCGCTGTGAGGCGGTTACTTGACGCCGGATATCAGGGTCGGTATATTCCATCTGGAATATATGCAAGCCGAGCCTTCAGTCGACGTTTCGCCGCTTGCCCTCTCCATCCTTCAGCTGCTGGACGAGAGGCCGATGCATCCTTACGAGCTCGCGGCCACCATGCGCGATCGGCATCAGGACGAGTTCATCCGACTCAACTTTGGGTCGCTCTATCACACGGTCGACGTGCTGGAGCGAAACGGGTGGATCATCCCGGCGGAGCGGGAGAAGGAAGGCAATCGTCCCGAGCGGACGATCTACCGGCTGACACCGACGGGGCGCGAGGTGCTGGTCGGCGTCGTGGGCGACATCGTGGCGAGGCCACGGCGCGAGTTTCCGCATTTCGCGGCGGGACTGATGTTCATGCATCACCTCGATGCCGCCAAGGCGGCCGCGCACCTCGAGACACGCGCCGGTGCGCTCGGCGCGACGGTCGCGAAGCTTTCGCGGATCCTCGAGGAGCTGCAGGCGCATGGGCTGAAGCGGCTGGCCCTGATCGAGCTGGAGCACAAGATCGCGATGCTCGAGGCGGAACGTCAGTGGGTTTTGAAGATCGCACGCGAGATCTCGGACGGACAGCTGGAGTGGAGCACCGGAATGGTGCGCGACATTGAAGGGTTGAGGAGGAGACATGGCTCAAGCACGCACTAATCCGTGGCTGGTACTGCTGGTTTTGACGACAGGATTTTTCATGATCCTGCTGGACACCACGATCGTGAACGTGGCGATTCCGGCCATGAGCACCGGGCTCAACACCACGCTCGACCAGATCCTCTGGGTCCTCAACGCTTACATCCTCGTGTACGCGGTGCTGCTGATCACGGCCGGTCGCCTCGGTGACCTGTACGGGCAGCGCAACCTCTTCGCCATCGGCCTTTTCGTCTTCACGGTCGCGTCTGCTCTGTGTGGTGTCTCGCAGAGCCCAGGCCAGCTGATCGCCGCCCGAATCCTGCAGGGCGTGGGCGGGGCATTGCTGACGCCGCAAACCCTGTCCATCCTCACGACGATCTTTCCGCCCGAGCGCCGCGGCGCGGCATTCGGCGTGTGGGGTGGAGTGGCAGGCCTGGCCACGCTGGCCGGGCCCACAGTCGGCGGCGCGATCATCACTTACATCGACTGGCGATGGATCTTCTTCATCAATGTGCCGATCGGCATCGCGGCGTTGATTGCCACGTTTATCGTCATCCCGGACCTGCGCCCCGGACGACATCACGGTTGGGACTTCGTCGGCACCGTCGTCGCCACCGCGGGACTCTTCGCGATCGTGTTCGGTTTGATCGAAGGCCAGCGCTACAACTGGGGCCAGGTCGAGTCCTACCCGTTCACGATCCCGGAGGTCATCGGCGCGGGCGTGGTGCTGGTGATCCTCTTCATCATCTGGGAGCGATACCAGGCCGAGCCGCTGGTTCCGCTGTCGCTGTTCGCCGACCGCAACTTCACGGTCGCCAACTGGATCGCGGCCGCCATCAGCTTCGGCATGCTTTCTGCGTTCCTCCCGATCACGATCTACCTACAGTCGGTGCGGGGATTCTCAGCCCTGGTCGCCGGATTGACTTTGGCTCCGATGTCGCTGACTTCGATGTTGACGGCGCCGTTTGCCGGCCGCCTGTCAGACCGCATCGGCGGCAAGTACATCCTCATGGCCGGCATCTCACTGTTCACGATCGGGATCGGCCTCATCGCATACATCGCGGGGCCGGACTCGACATGGATCAACTTCCTGGTGCCGGCGATCATCGCCGGCGCCGGCATCGGAATGACCTTCGCGCCCATGACTACGATCGCGATGCGCAACATCGAGCCGCGCGTGGCCGGGGCCGCTTCCGCCGTCCTCAACACGATTCGCCAGCTCGGCGCGGCAATCGGCAGCGCGGTCATCGGCGCCATCTTGCAGAACCAGCTCGCGACGACGCTGCACAACCAGGCCGTCGCGCACTCGACGTTATTGCCGGCCGCATATCGCGACGCGTTCGTCGCGGCATTCACCAACGTGTCGTCGAAGGGATTCGAGATCGGTGCCGGCGAGACCGGGGCCAAGCTTCCCAGCAACATTCCGCCCGCGGCGGCGCAGCAGATCGCAGCCATCGCCCACGACGTGTTCGTCTACGCCTACATCGATGCAATGAAAGCGACCTTTGTCGTGCCTGTCGTGTTCCTGGTGTTCACCGCGATGACCACGCTGCTGATCAAGCGGCGGGCTCGGACTTCGGCCGTCGTGCAGCCTGAGGAGGAGCTCAGAGCCGCCGCCGGCTAGCTGCTGTTAGAGGCGCCCACCTGATAGGAGCTTCAGGGCGGCGAGCAGCACCGCCGCGCCGATGAACGCGACGATGATGCTGCCCAAAAAACCGACGTTGCCGCTCACTCCGAAGAAAGTGCTGAGTACGAAGCCTCCGATGATGGCTCCCGCGACGCCGACCACTATGTCGGCGAGGCAGCCGAAACCACGGCCGGCGACGACCCGGGCTGCGATCGCGCCGGCGATCAGGCCGACGACGATCCATGCCAGCCAGGACCCCGGTTCGAGGTTGAGGTTTGTCGCAAGGAACGTGGTGGCCATTACTTCCGCAGCCAATCGGCGATCATCGTGAAGACCTCGTCGCTGCCCCGGTCGTTGAAAGGTTCGTGGTACCCGCCGTCCAGCATGCGCAGCTCACTCATCGCGGCGGCTCTTTGATGCAGCTCCCGGCTGCCGGCCGGGTCGATCAATCGATCGTCGGTGCCGGCCAGGATCAGGAACGGAATCTTGATCTCGTTCGCGCGATCGAGGTCGTCTGCGGCGGCGTGCTGCCACTCCGCGTAGAGACGGCTCGAGATCTTGCCGTGGACCAATGGATCGGTGCGATAGGCGTCCACGACCTCCGGGATCCGCGACACAGTGCCCGCATCGACCTCGTTATTCATCGCGAGCTTGGGCGCGACGCTGGACAGTGCTCGCGCGAGGCTTGCCTTCCAGGCCGGGACCTTGACCTTGAGCCTCAGCGCTGGGCTCGACAAGACGAATCTTTTCGTGTTCAGCGCCTTGCCCGCGAGCACCGTGCTCAGCATCACGACCCCGCCAAAAGAATGGCCGAGCGGCACGACCTCACCTGACGCCTCTGCTCGCGCGTGCTTGATTAACGCAGCGGCATCGTCTGTCCACTGCGACCAGGCGTCGACGTGGCCACGCTGACCCGCGCTCTTGCCATGTCCGCGCAGGTCGATCGCGTAGGTGGCCATCCGGAATTCGGCCATGCCGCGGGCGAATCGCTCATAGCGTCCGCTGTGCTCACCGAGACCGTGGACGACCGCGAACGTAATCTTCGCGCCGGACAGGGGCCACGCGCGATAGGCCAGTTTGGTTCCGTCGGCTGAGTTGATGAAACCTTCGGTGACGACCGCGCTGTCAGGCGCCAAGATGTCCGAGTCCACGCAAGATCTTCAACGCCTCTTGTTCGGCCTCGAGCAGAGTCGGCGCGTAGGCGCGAATCCCGCACAACGCGTACGCCCACTCCGGACTGGGCGGGCTTTGGGAGTGCAAGCGGAAGGTCGGGGGATAAAAAAAGATGCGCTCGCCCTCGACTTTCTTGATCACGGGCCGCTTCGCCAGGACGTCTTCCAGTGACAGGCCGCGAGGCAACCGACCGGACTCGAAATCGAGGCGGCGCAGCTTGGCGAGCGGATGATCTTCGTCTCGAATCGAGGTGCGAATCACGTATTCGGCGCTGAGGTCGCGAATGAAGATCGTGATGATCAGGGCGTCGGTCTCGTCGCCGGCCATCTTTACGAAACCGGCCGCGCTGAGCTCCCTGCCTTCTTCGTTCCTGAGGTGGCGAAAGAACTCCATCTCGAACAAGCCGCGTGATTCGGCGCTGGCGACCCACGGTGAACCGCACTTCCAGGCGCGGGCGGCGGCAAGCATTTCGAACTGTTCGTGAACTCGTTCCAGACGGTGATCGGGGAGACCGTAGAAGCGGTAGTGCAGGACGCGAGCCATCGCCCGGTAAGCCTACGCGTCAGGGCGACGATCTTGCCGCGGTTCGCGCGACCCGCATCGCCTCCTCCTGCCAGGGCGGTGCTTTGACCGCGACCGCCAGCCGGTCGGAGCCGGCGGCGAGCAGGAAATCGCCGCGATGCGCGGCCTCCAGGAACGCACGCTGGTTCGGGCTGAGGTGAAACGCGTCCTGCAATTTCGCGGCTTCGACCGGTCGCTGCGAGCCGAAGAACGCCGTCGCCGGGTTGGTCGCCACCACTGCGCCCTGGTCTGAGCTCAGCAGGTCGCCTGGGTTCTGCGTCGCGAAGACGAGCGACCCGTCGTACTTGCGGATCCTTCGCGCGAGGCTCACGACGAAACGCCGAATCGTCGCGTCTTCGAAGAGGAGTCCGAGCTCGTCGATCACCAACATGCGCCTACGGTCCTTGCGCTTGATGCGCGTCCACAGCGCCTCGGCCAGCAGGAAGTGGACCGGGGCGACCATCTCGTCGCGCAGCTCGCGCATCCCGAAGACGACGATCGGCGCCTCGAGGTCGACGTTCGTCGCGGCGCTGAACATCTGGCCGAGGCTTCCGTGAACCCAGCGGTGAAGGATGACCGCGACACGCGCACCACGCGGCAGCCGCTCGGCGACGTCGCGCAGGACCGGTTGCGCCAATTCGTCGTAGGCCTGCCGGACAGCGCCTTCGACGATCGCGCGCTCGGACTCGTCAAGCCCGCCGCATACGCACGCGCACAGGTCGACAGCATCCGCCGCGGCGGGACCGAGCCAAGCTTCGTCGCGGCGGTCCGACGGCCGCAAGTCGAGCACGTTCAACGCATGACCGGATCCGAGTGCAAGCCTTACGTCCACGCCACCGAGCTCCGCGGCCAGGTTTCCGTATTCGTGTTCGGGATCGACGATGTACACCTGGATGCCCCTCCCGAGCGCGCCCATCGCAAGCGTGGACAACAGGTACGTCTTACCTGCCCCGGAATGCCCGAACACGCCGATGTTCGCGTTCGCGTAGCGACGCTGGTCGAACGGATCGACCAGGACTGGCGCGCCTGTCGCCTGGTTGCGACCGACGAAAAGGCCTCCTGGTTGCTGCAGGTCCGGTTCGTGCCACGGAAAGAACGTCACCAGGGCCGTCGAATCGAGCACCCTCTTGCGCTGCAAACGGTCCTGGCCGCCTGGCCGAGTGGCGACGTAGCCATCGAGCATGCGAAACGTGCACGGCCTCAGGTCGCACAGGATCGACTGGGCGGCGGACTCGATCCTGCGCGATCCCAGCTCAAGCTCAGCCGGCGTGGAAGAGGTCAACGCCACATAGACGGACACATGAAAAGCCTTGTCCTGACTTGAGGCGAGGCGACGCTGCAGGTCCTCGGCGTTCGGCAGCGCACCGGCCAGAGTCGGATCAGAGCTGCCTCCGTTCACATCGACCAGGTGCGTCGCGCGCATGTTGATCAGCTGCCGCTGCAGGTAACCCACGATCCACGCGGCCGGGAGCGGAACGGCATGCCAGGCCAGGCTCACGGCGAGACCGGAAGGCAGCAGGCGGAAGAGCCATGCCGGATCGAGGTCGGTTCCCGGCAGACGCTCGACATACCAGGCACGACTGAAACCGCGCGCGTGCTGAAGGCGCGAAGTCAATTCTCGCCCGAAGACAGTTTCTGGCGCCGGCTCGGAGGCGTCGAACCGGATGCCCATCTCGCTCAGCGCAGCCTGCAAGCGCTGAGAGTGCCGCGCCACGGTCACCATGGAGGTGGTGACGCGGTGTGACGAGTCGGAGCGTCGGATCTCATCCACGAAACACATGTCCGCGCCACGCATGCCGTCGTAACGGGACGGAGTCGGGGAAGTGAATCGTTCCTCTTCGCCCGATCCCGGGTTCACGTCGATCACCACGTGGAGCGGCGTATCCAGGCCGTCGAGCAAGCGCCGGAATCCGTTGAGCCAGCGCCTCCGATCGTCCTCCGCCGCGCCGGCAAACCCAATCGCCGCCGTGGTGATGACCGTCGAGCCGGCCGGCGCGCTCCAGCACGCAGCCGGCTCCCGGCGCACGACGCGGATCAACGGGCCGAGCGAAAGCGCCGCGAAATCAGGCGTGGCAAATTCCAGCGCACGCGGTAGGTCGCCAGGATGAAGGCGACCATATCGACGAGCCAGCTGTCCACCGCCCTCGCGCGCCAGCGCCCCCAAGCGGCACCAGCCCCGACGATCAGCAAGGCCACCGCGGCAACTGCCCGAATCGGGACCGACCCCCAATGGGTGGACCAGAGCGAGAAGGCCGCGAGCAGCGCGACGACGAGATACGCGAGTCGCGTCGGCGTCAGACCATAGAGAAGTTTGTCCTCGAGGTCGACGTCAAGTGGAATGCGCCCTGGCACACCACCAACCTAAGCAGTCCCACTCCCGATTTGAACCCAGGCTGTTAATCGCCCAAGACCCTTAAAATCGACATTCGATCCCCATCCACGCGCTCGCGTAGCTCAACTGGCAGAGCAGGGGCCTCTTAAGCCCAAGGTTCAGGGTTCGATTCCCTGCGCGAGCACTTGACCGCCGAGCACCGTCAGTTTCAGACGAGCACCACCAACCGAGCCTCGATACCACGGAGCTCCATCAGGTGGTGCCTTCGCTCATCGGTGCGCCAACGTTTGTTTGACGCAGCCGTGCTCAGCGTGCGGCAGCGCAGGATAATCCGCTGATGAGGCGTGGCCTGCACACCCCGATCTGTGACGAACTGAGAATCCAGTACCCGATCTTCTCTGTGGGCTTCGGGGCCGCCGCGGGTCCTGAGCTCGCCGCCGCCGTCTCCAATGCCGGCGGGTTTGGCGTCCTCGGGGCGAGCGGAATGCCGCCGGATGAGATCGGGCGACGGATCATGAGTACTCGCAAGCTGACAGACCGGCCTATCGGGGTCAACATCATCATCGCCGAGACAGACGAAGGGGACAGGGAATTCCTGACCAACCAGGTCGTGGCGGTCAGTGAAATGCGTATCGGAGCGGTCATCCTGTTCTGGGGCGATCCGGCGCCCTACATCGAACCGGCACACCGCTATCAGGTCAAGGTCCTGATCCAGGTCGGGTCAGTCGAAGAGGCGAGGGCCGCAGCTGAGGCGGGTGTTGACGCGGTGATAGCGCAAGGATTCGAAGCGGGCGGCCACGTCCGCGGAACGACCTCGATCTGGGAGCTGCTGCCTAAGACAGTCGAGGCGCTCAAGCCGCTACCCGTGTTGGCCTCCGGCGGGATCGGCGACGGCGCCGGCATCGCGAAGGCAATGCGGCTCGGCGCGCAGGGCGTTTCGCTCGGGACGCGATTCGTTGCCTCTGACGAAGCCTGGCTGCATCCGGTCTACAAGCAACGGATAGTCGACAGTCGTGCTGAGGACACGATCTACAACACGCTTTATGACGTGTGGTGGCCAAATTCGCCACATCGAACATTGCGCAACAAGACGTCGGAAGAGTGGGAGGCGGCCGGCCGGCCGCCGTCAGGCTCGCGTCCCGGCGAAGGCGCATCGATCGGCAAGCGCCGCGTGAGCACGGGGGAATGGATGGAATGGCCGCGTTACGCGGTCGGGACTGTGCCTCCTGACTTTGAGGGCGATGTCGACTATGCCCCTATGTGGGCAGGCGAGTCCTGCAGCGTTGTGAACGACGTCAAGCCCGCGGGGCAAATCGTCCGAGAGCTTGTCACCCAGGCAGAGACGGCTCTTACAGAGCTTGGTACCACCGCGCCCTTGACACCGTAATTGACACCGTCACGGAGATACTCTGTGACACTCACTGACGCTGCTGCGTCATAAACCTGAGCTGCTTTGGCACTCCCTGGCACTCGCTGACACTCCGTGGCGCTGCATGCCCGCAGCCTCCCAATCCCAAGGGTCAGGGTTCGACACTTGCGCGAGCACCATCACGATTTGCAAGTTCGGCTGCTCGGCGAAAAAAGGTCTTCGGCTGATGTTTGTCAGTACTTCGGCTGATTCTTGACAACTCCCTCGCAGGAGGGAGCTAGGTGCGACGGAGCAACGGTACAAGGCGGTGGGCAAAGTCGCGCAAAGCGTTGCGAAAAACGGCTGTCTCGATAACCAGTATCCCACTGGCGAGGGGGCTTGCCACAAGCCCGTGGCCGCCGTGCGAGACTGCGCTTTCGATAGCCCAGTTCTGCCAGTGAGACGAAGGAGGTGCGGGCTCGCCTGACGAACGCCGTCCATTAGCCGACTACTACTTCGTGCTCGGCGTCCCGCCTGACGCA
>VBGV01000083.1 GCA_005880755.1 Chloroflexota bacterium | reverse complement strand
GGTAGGGATCGTCCGGCACCAAAGGACCACGCCGCATCGGGCGAACACCCCATTTTCTGCGCCGGCTGCAGCGTCAGCTCAGCAGGTGATGCTGCATCGCAAAAAGTGTCGCCGCGGGCCGTGTCGTCACGCCGATCTTGCCGTAGATGTTTTCGACGTGGCGGCCCACCGTTTTGGGCGAGATGAACAGCTTCTCGGCGACCTCGCGGTTGGTCCCGCCGAGACTGATCAGCTTGAGCACATCGACCTCGCGGTCGGACAGGCCTGCGGGCCAGGCCTGCCGGGGCGTCTGCGCAGCATGGCCGGCGGCTGCGAGCACCGCGTCAACTGCATCGTGACCAAGCTTTCCGCTCTTGACCTCCGTGCCCAGTCGCCGGGCGGCCTCGTCGGGAGCAAACCTCGGCCTCCACGGTCGGTCGGATGTCATGGCCTTGAACGCATCGGCGGCTGCCAGTATCCGGGCACCTGCCGGGATCTGGTCTCCGGTGACCCCGCGGTGGTAGCCAGATCCGTCGAGCCGTTCGTGGTGGGCGCAGGCAAGGGCGTTGATCGCCTCCAACCCATGACACCTGGCCAAGGTCGTGTGGGTCAGATAAGTGCTAAGGCGAATGCTTTCCCGCTGGCCCGGCGTCAGAGCTTGCGCGCTGTCCAGAATGCCGTTCGGGATCCCCGTCTTGCCGATTTCCTGAACCAACCCCGCGGCGCCGATTACGCCGGCGTCGGCCGGGTCGAGGCCCAGATTCGTCGCGGCCCGGCGGGCAATGTCCGCAACCGCCGGTGAGTGGGCCCGCGTGAACCGACACTTGATATCCGCGAGGTCGGCATAGCACTCGAGCGCCGCGGTCAAGCGATCACCAGCCAAGGGAATCGAGACTGCGGGATCGGCTTCGATCACCTGATCCCAAAGGGATCCATCCTCGATCCCTTCCCGGATGGACCAGGCGTGCTGTGTGAATGCATCGGCGACGGTGGGGTCATACGCTCGTCCCCGTCGCTTTCGCAGAACATCCTCAGTCAGTTGACGACCACCGACTTTGCTCAACACGTCGACGTCCCGCGCGACGTTGACGATGCGAGACGAGATCGGTATCGCCTCGGCAGATGCTCCGTTCGGCAATCCCTTGCCGTTCCAGAACTCGCCTGAATAGCCGAGGGCCCTGACCAACGACGCGCCCAGCCCGAGCCGGCTGGCGATCAGCTGCGCGACCTCACAGCTGGCGGCGATCGTCTGGCGAGCATCCTTCGAGCCCGCCGCGAACGCCCCCGCGACGAGCCGAACCCGCGTTGTGGCCGGCAAGCCGGCGCCAAGATTCCGCACGATGTGCGACGCCAGCTCTGCAGGCTCGCCGCTGATCACTGTGGCCATGCCACGGCGAAAAGCCATTTCGTTGCCACCCGTCACCGCGGCGTCATGCTCCGCGTGCGCGTTGCAGCCGACGAACCTCAAGAGGGACAGATAGAAGATGTCTTGCAGATCCGGTTCGCCGAGGCCCATCTCCCGTGCTACACCAAGTGCAAGGAGACAGGTCCTAAGGCTCTGACCGGTGGGCTGGCCCATCCCGATGTCGGCCGCCAGCGACAGCGAGGCGACGATCTCGCACCGGCTCACGGTGAGGCTCTGCGGCCTGATGGCTTTCTGCTACCTCCTGGCGAGGAAGCATGTTCTGCACTTCACTGCCTGTCAACGCGCCGTCTCGTGTAGAAAGAGACGAGGACACGGCGGCCGAATCAAGGAGGAAATCCCGATGGCGATCAATCCCGACGACTTTCCCGCCCCGAAGGATGGATTCATCCTCACCCACTTCCTCGTCGTCTCTGACCAGGATCGATCGCGTGAGTTCTACAAGAAACTGTTCAACGGGAAGGTGTTGATCGAGCGCGACCCCGTGATCATGAAGGTGGCCAACAGCTGGCTGATTCTCAACAGCGGCGGTGGACCGACTGACGACAAGCCGACGGTCACGCTCACGACGCCACCGGATCGAAATCGAACGAGCGCCTTTCTCAACGTGCGCGTCGCCGACATCGCCCAGATTTATCGGGAATGGTCGGCGAAGGGAGCTCATTTCCTGACCGAGCCGAAGGACCACGGCAGGGAGATCCGCGCCTACATCCAGGATCCGGATGGCCACTTGATAGAGATCGGCCAGGCCACCATGGCCCGCGGCTGATCGCTCAGCCCGACGAAACGACCGGAACCTCTGCCTCCAGGACGGCCACGGTTTTCATGAACCATTTGCGGTAGGTTTCGGCGCCTCCGCCATTCAGCCGGTTGCCAACGGCCCGATGGCCTTGAACACTCCCTTGAACGGCATCTCCACGTGGATGTGGATATTGCTACCACCGCCGTCCCGCGGCCGCACGCGCAGCTCCCAGTCGTGCATCCAGATCGAGTATTCGAGCACTCCCATCGTCGGTTCCATCAGTTCAACATGCGGACGAGACGGTCGCCTAGCTGAGGTCCGTCCATCGGTAGTCCCGATGCAGCCTCCAGGCGACCGCTGAAGTTGAAGAACGAGATCAGCGCCGTCGCCTGATAGATGCCCCGCTCGCCCCAGCCAGATTCGCGGAGAGCGTCGAAGTCGGCGTCCTCCATTGCGGCCGGGGTCTCGGTCAGCTTTTTCGCGTAGCCGAGCAACGCGCGAGTCTTCGGATCGAGATCGTACGTAGGCCAGGTCGTCGCGAACTCGTGATCCAGATGCTCAAGGCCGGTGAGGCGGCGCAAGGCCGCCGAGTGCAGACCGAGTCAAGGCGCGCCACCGATCAGGCCGTTGACGACAGTCGCCACCATCTCGCGCTGCACGACCGTCAGTGCGAGCCGACGACCCATGTAAATGTGCTGGAAGAGCCGGCTCATCCGATAGGCGAAGCGCAGATCGGCGAGCTGGACCCGTGCGATCCCAGGAACGGCTCCGAAGCGCTTCGCCATCAAGCGTTCTAGGAGACGCGGCAGCCGACCCTGGACGCCTGACGGATAGAGCCGGCCAACATAGACAGATTTCATCTGCACCCCCGCACATGATTAACCATTTCGGCCTGTCTGTCAAGATTCAAATGCAGTCATGCACGCGAAAGCATCGAGATGGCGCGAAGATATCGCCTGAAGGCGCGAGCCGCGCGCCAGGACGACAACCGGCGGCGGATCGTCGAGGCCACCTACCAGCTGCACATGACCATCGGCCCGTCGCGGGCGACGATGAGCGCGATCGCCAGGCTGGCTGGAGTGAAGCGGCCCACGGTCCAGCGTCACTTCCCAGACCTCTCCACTTTGTTCATGGCCTGCAGCTTGCACGGGATGCAACTCGATCCGCCGCCAGACGCGGCCGCCTGGCAGCGGATTGCCGACCCGCGGCAGCGCCTGGTCACCGCCCTGTGTGAGCTCTACCCCTTCTATCGCCGGAACCGCACCGTCTGGTCGGACATGCCTAACTTTTTCGGGGTTCCAGGGCTGGAGGCCTTGTGGGCCGCCGCGGGGCAGCAGAGAGATTGGCAGCGGGACGTTCTCGCCTCCGGATGGGAAATACCAGATGACCGACGAGAATCGATGCTGGCCGCGATCGGCCATGCCATCGACTTCTGGGCTTGGCGCTCGCTGACCGAAAGTCAGGGCCTGGACGACGAAAAGGCAGCCCTTCTGATGACGGATATGGTCGTCGGCATCGCCCGGCCCGGCTAGTCACTCAGCGTTCGCAACCAACCCGCCCGGGCGACCGTCCGGCCGCGCTTCAGGGAAGTCAGCCGATTGATACCTACTTTGAGACTCCCTGGGGACTGATCTCGATACCGGTCGGGCCGGAAGCTGCCCGCTATGAGCCGGTTCAAGTCAGACAAAAAACGAGAGTAAGGAGAACTCGCATGCTCAAAACCATCTTCGCGTCCGTTACGGCCGTGGCGGCCACGGTCTTGCTGTCGATTGGAGCCTCGGCCGGCGCCGCCGTCCAGCACCTCAACCTGAACACGCCCGAGCAGTGCTTCGCCAAGGGGGACTACTCGATCTGCATCGTCTCGCGGGGCGAGGAGACCCTCGTCCAGACGCCATCCGGGAACTTCAGCGCTGACATCAATGCGACAGACTCGTTCGTCGTCACCTACCAGGACGCAGCGTTCGGAGCCGGAACGGACTCCTTCAAGGAACACGTCCTTTACTCGAGCAACTTCACGGTTCTCGAGGAAGGCGGCATACACCAGACATCCACTTTCTCGGACGGAACGTCCACCTGCACGGTCAGCATGGATGTTCACGCGACCGGCCTCAACTTCGTCACTGGAACGGGCCACTTCCAGTACGACAACTTCACGGTCGTCTGCGTCTGACGTTCGGAGGGGGCCGCATGTGGCTGGAGAGGCGCCCACTACCCCGGACGCCTCCCCGCCGGTTATCAGTTGACTGCTATGTCGTCGTAAAACGTGTAGGTCGGATCGGGAGGGTTCGTCCAGTTGTCGTCGTGGTCGATCAGGGTCAGCGTGTATGAGTGACCAGCGGTCAACGTGACGGACTTCTGGACCCAGGTTCCGTTGTTGGTACAGGTCCTGGCGAGCACTGTCGTCGTGGTGTTCGTCGTGTTGTCCTTCAGCGTCGCAGTGGCCCAGTCGTAGGTGACCGTGTCCGTGCACACCACTCGATACCAGAGGGACAACGTGTGCCCGGTGCCGCTGGGCGCGGTAAACGTCTGAGAGATAGAGATGTCGCCGGCGAAAGGCGAGGAGCTTCCGACCTGCGCCGAGTAGCTGCCGGTGTGATGGGTCGTGCTGATCGAGGTGGCGCCGCTCCTCGTCCAGCCCGTCAAGTCACCGGTCTCGAAGCCGCCGTTGACGATGGCGCTGGGAGGCGGGACGTTCACAACCAAGTTGACGCTCGTGCCGTGGCTGAGACTCCCGCTGGTGCCTGTGATCGTGATGACGAAGGTGCCGGTCGCAGCCGTGCTGACGGTCAGGGTCGACGTGCCGCTGCCGGTGACCGATGCCGGGCTGAAGGACCCCGAGGCGCCGGTAGCCACCAGGCTAACGCTGCCGGAGAACCCGTTTTGGCCCATGACGGTGACCGTATAGGTCGTGCTGTTGCCCTGGATCACCGTTTGGCTGGCGGGGCTGGCGGAGATCGTGAAATCAGGCGGCGGAGTCACGATCAGGGTCGTACTCGTGCTGTGAGTAAGCGACCCGCTGGTGCCGGTGATCGTGATCGGGAACGTACCTGTGACTGCCCCGGGCGTGGTCGCCACAGTCAGCGTTGAGGTGCCGCCTCCGACCACCGAGCCCGGGCTGAATGTGCCAGAAGCGCTCGGATCGAACCCAGTTGCGCTTAGATTCACCGTGCCGGTGAACCCGTTCTGGGCGGTCACCGTGACCGTGTAGCTCGTGCTGCTGCCCTGCACCACGGTCTGACTCGAGGGGCTCGCGGAGATGGTGAAATCAGGCGCCGGCGGAGCCGCCAGTGCCACGTCGTCGAACAGCGTGTACGTCGGATCTCCCGGGTAGTTGTCGTCGTGGCTGAGCAAGGTCAGCGTGTAGCTGTGGCCTCCGACCAGCGAGGCCGCACTGCTCTGGACCCAGGCGCCGCTGTTCGAGCAGGTCTTGGCCAGCAGTGTCGTCGTCGTGCCGGTGGAGTTGTCCACCAGGCTCGCCGTGGCCCAGTCGTACGTGACCGTGTCGGGACAGTGGACCTGATACCAGAAAGTGAGTGGCCCAGTCGGGGTGGGAGCGGTAAAGGTCTGCGCGATCGTGCTGTCGCCGTTGAAAGGCGACGTGCTGCCGACCTGAGCGGAGAACCTGCCGGTATGTGGAGTCGTGCTGATCGAGGTGGCGCCGCTCGTCGTCCAGCTGCTGAGGTTGCCTGTTTCGAATCCACCGTTGAAAACGCCGCCGGTGGCGGAGTTGACGACCAGCGTGACACTTGTGCTGTGCGTCAGGCTGACGCTGGTTCCTGTGATCGTGATGGGGAAGCTGCCCATGTCGGCGCTGCTGGTGGTGGTCACATTGAGAGTTGACGTACCGCTCCCGGTGACCGAAGTCGGATTGAGCGCGTTTGACGCGCCGTTGCCGAATCCGGTGGTAGTCAGGCTGACCACGCCGCTGAAGCCGTTCAGCGCGGAGACCGACACCGTGTAGCTCGTGCTGCCGCCCTGGATGATCGACTGGCTGCTCGGAGTGGCGGAGATGGTGAAATCAGGCGTGGGCGGCGCGCCGCATCCGGGGAACTTGAAGGATGCGATGCGTGTCCTCCAGTTGAAGGAACCGTTCGCAGGGATGTATTCGTTGGCGTACCAGAAGGTGCAGTCGTCGGCTGGATCCACCGACATCGCGCTGTAGTCACCCCAGCGACTCAGGCCGCCATTCTGCGAGCCGGCGCCGGCGGTAATCGTTCCCTCGCCCTGCGTCATGGTCCCCGCCGCGTCGCCGGCCAGGCGACCCGTGTAGCGAATCTGAGGGTGCAGTGAGCTGCTGCTGACGCTGTATCCAAGCCCGATGTTGCCCGATGCGTCCTGGGCGATGCTGCCCATCCACCGGTAGTTGGAGTCAGGTGCGTACGTCCCTTGCTGGAAGATGCTGAGGCTGGTGCCGCTCGGCCGGAGCTCATACCAACGGATGCCGACCGAGCTTCCGGCTGTCACGCTGCGGTTGATCACGAGCGCTTCGTGGTCTCCGAAGTTGCGGTACGCGAGGCGGTACATGAGACGGTCGCCGAGCGTGTCCAGCTTCTGGCTCGTGCCAGATTGCGGCACGCAGGTACCGCCGGCGCCGCACGGCAGCGTGAACGGGGCGGTGGCCAGCGTGGTGGGCCCGGTCAGGGTCGTGTTGGCCGAGTTGGTCCAGTCCGTGTGGAAGCTCCAGTACGCGAGCTGATTGGACGATGCCCCGTCGGCCACGATGTAGTTGGGCGCGCCGACCGGCGCCTGCCTGGAACCGTCCAGGTCGGAGGGCAGGAGTCCTCCGTATGTGGTGCCGAGATCGAAGCACTGCTGGGTGGCGGCGGCGCCGGTCAGCATCCTGGCGCGGTCATATGCACATGCCTTGCCGCCGAGGAAGGTGTTGCCGCCCGAGTTGAACATGTTGAAGGTGATGTAGTACGCGTCCGGCCAAACCGCCATCTTCGGGTAGTCCGGGAACTGGTTGCCGTAGCTGAACGAGTACCGGTAGTACGCACCGGTCGGGTCAGCGGTCTGCGAGATCGCGACGCACTGCAGGAAGTCGGGATTGGGCGAGGTGATGGCGAACTGGCTGATCACCCAGCGGTTGGCGATCGAGTCGTACTTCGCAATCGGGTCGCCGTCATTGTCGGCCTGGCAGTTACCCCCGAAGCCGCTCCACAGCGTGTTGATCTGCACAGGACCGTAGATCACCGTGCCGGTTTTGTTGAAGATCGCGAAGTCGGTGTTGACGATCTCGACCACGTGGTTGGGTCCGACGGCGAGGTTGGTGTCGGGCGGGGCCGAATTGACGGTAAAGGTTCCTTGCGGGCCCCTAAATCCGTTGCCGACGCCATCGAAGTTGAGTGCGGTTGTGGGCACCGCGGCAGATGTCGTCGAGGAAGGCGTCCCACTGGTGCCGCTCTTGCCGAAGCCGGGCTGGTGGTAAGGCTTGGCCGGATGGTTCTCGTGGTTGGCTTGCTGGTCCTGCTGGTTCTCGATCATGTCGCGCAGCGGCTGCGAGACGTCCATGTGGACCGCGGGTGAAACCTGAGCACCGGTCAGAACGGGCACCGGAGGCGGGCCGGCTGCGTGAGCTGCCGTCGCGGGCGTGAGAGTAATAAGGAACGCTGTGCCGACCGCGAATGGCAGCAGGGAACGGCGAAGACTTGAGATGGTCACAAACTTCCTCCCGGACACCGAAGTCGGCAAACGTTATCACCCAGCCCCGCATCTAGCACCGAAGGGGATGTTTAGAAATGTCTCGATTTAGTTCGTTTCGCGCAAACCGCTCGTTTTGGCGTCGCGTGCTACAGATGCAGCCGCGCGATGCGTCGTTCGGTGTCTTTGCATTGACGAGGGCGCCGCAGCCGGTTTACTCAAGACCAGGGCGTTTGAGGGCGAGGCTGGACCACCCCGTCAACGCTGATGTCGACGCGCTCGTTGAAGAAACAGACCATCCCGGCGACCGCGCTCACTTCAGGCGACGGCGACGAGTAGCTCCAGGCAACGTCGCGCACAACCTCACGAGACTTCCAGTACTGGCTGGTTTGGCCCTTGTAGGCGCAAGCCGTGACGGTTCCGGACGGTGTCAGCACATCGAGGGATACGTCGTCGCGGGGAATGTAGTACCGGACCGGGAGACCGGTCTCGAACAGCATCCGCGAGCGCCGGGTGTCAGCTACCACCTCGCCGCCGATTCGGACCTGTACGTGGCGGGAGCTGAGCAGGACGTCGATCCGGTGAAACGGGTCGTGGGCGTGGGCGATGACCTGCTCGTCTTCCTCGTACCACGCGTCCATCGCCCGCCACCGAAGGGCGATGAGGCCGGAGAGGTCGGGGCAACCTGCAGGGGAGGCCTCGTAGCGCCAAGCTGCATTGGGGGCGGTGTTCCTGCCGGCGTCGATGGTGAGGTAGGTTGCCTGGCCCTTGGTGGGTGAGGTTTCACGGCGCGTTCCAGGGACGAGCAGGTCCATACGCACGTCCTCGACTGGGAAGTAGTAGACGGGCAGGCGGCCGCTCTCGAGCATCAGCTGTACCCGCGTGCTGTCGGCCATGGCGATATCGCCGAAGAACGCCCGCACGCGCTTGGCGGTTGGATACAGGCGGATGTCGTGGCCGTCGCTCGGGCCGATCTGGATGTCCTCGAGGTCGAATGGGGCCCGAATGGCCGCGCTCACTTGCGGGAATCCCACGTCGCGGGGAAGGCGCCAATCCAGAAGACGTTGCAGTTCCTTGGGTCGAACCATGCCGCGGCAATCGTCTTGAGGCCGGCATAGAGGAGCTTGCCACAGCCGTGTAGGACCAGGTCGGCGGGGTTCCGACGGAGCTGTGAGATCTGGAGGATCGTGGTTGTCGCGCTTGTGTTTTCCATGGCCGCAGCGTCGCTCCGGGCGGGTGGTCGCCGAATCGTGGAAAGTACGTAAAGTTGCGGGCTCAGCCCTCTCGCACCGAAGCCCCGCGCAGCTCCGCCACCCAGGTGGCTACCTGGGCACGGGAGCTGAAGGCGAGCTTGGTCATGATGTGGGTCAGGTGGGTCTCCACCGTGCGTTCGGAAAGGAATAGCTTTTCGGCGATTGCACGGCTTGTCATACCGGCCGCCACAAGCTCGGCGATCTCGATCTCACGACGGCTCAAGCCGTGCACCGCCCTTTGCCGCGGGCCGGATCGTGAGCTGAACTGTTCGCGAACCTCGACCTGAAGCGAATCGACCGTCAGTCCTCCGCCACTCGCCCATGCGGCGTCTGCTTCCTTTTCCGGAAGCGCCGATCGCGCCTCCCGCACCCCGCTTTCGACGCGCGGACCCCACGGCTGCCTGGCCACCGGTAAAGCCAGCGGAGTTCGAAGTCTCGCCGCCGCGCCGAAGAGCCGCAGCGCGTACCGGGGATCCGTGTCCGCAATCGCGCATCCAATACCCGCGACCTGGTCGGTGGTGGACAGGGTGTCGCCGCGCTCCACAAGCTCGAGTCCGGCAAGAAAAGCCGCCAGCGCCTTCTCTCGCGTGCCGAAGTCCAGTTCGAGGTAGCCGAGATGGAAATACGCGCCGACGGCGCCGTACTGATCATCGATCTCCAGCGCCATGGCGACCGCCTTCTCGATCCAATCCCGGCCCACATCCGGCCGGCCGAGGCGCACCTCAACGCTACCCAGCGATCCCATCGCCATGGCAAGCTGAGGACCGGGCCCAAGGGTCGTGTACATCTCGACACCCGCCACCATGTGGCTGTGCGCGCGCTCCATATCCCTGAGCTGCCGCTCGGCCACGTAGCCGAGGCCCATGTGCATCGCCCCTTGGAAGAACTTGTCATCTGACTTGCCGACCAGCTCGATCAGACGGACATCGATCGGTGTGCCGTCCCAGCGCAGCCCAGTGATGCCACCTAGCGCGTCCCAAGCATGTCCCGCTCGCAGGAAACCCTTGGAAGGGTTAGGCGCCACCCGGCGGAGGGCATCATTGATCCGCTCGAATCCCTCTCTGGGGGCATTGACCATCCAGACGAGGTAGAGGCCACCGAGCATCTCCTGCTCGACCTCCGGATCGCGACGCGCCCATTCCAGCGCGGCGCGGACGTCGTTCATCTCCTGCCATAGCACGCGGTGCTCGGCCACCGCGCCGCGGTGCCGGCGCGCCTCGTACGCCTCGTCAATAAGACGGCGGTAGCGGGCCCGGTGACGGTCGCGCGCCCCTGCATCATCGCCCTCCGCTACAAGTTTCTCCGCGGAATACTCGCGGATCGTTTCGAGCAAGCGGTAGCGCATCCGATCGTGGCCACCCTCGATCTGGACCATCGACTTCTCCACCAGCCTGGTCAACGCGTCGAGCACGTCGTTCCGTTCGAGCGGTGGGAAACCGCACACCTCTTCGACGGCAGCGGCGTCAACGGAGCCGGCGAAGACTGACATACGGTTCAGGAGGCGCTGCTCGCTGTCGGACAGGAGTTGATAGCTCCAGTCGATGGTGGCGCGGAGGGTTTGCTGCCTCGAGGCGCCGCCGCGGCTGCCGCGGGTGAGGAGCCGCAGGCTGTCTTCGAGGCGCGGGACGATATCGTGCGGCGATAGCGTCGTCAAGCGCGCCGCCGCAAGCTCAATCGCAAGGGGCATGCCCTCGAGACGCCGGCAGATCGTCAACACCGCGACCGCGTTGGAGGTGTTCACGAGAAACCCCGGCCGGACTGAGCGGGCGCGATCGATGAAAAGCCGAGCCGCATCGGAAGAGTCGGCGGTGGCCACGTCCATGCCGCCAGCTGGCACTCCCAACGGAGGCACCAGGTAGATGTGTTCGGCCTCGACATTCAGGCGTTCTCGGCTCGTGGCGATGAGGGTGAGTTGCGGGCAGCCGATGAGCAGGTCAGTCGCGACCTGTGCCGCGTGTTCCACGAGGTGCTCACAGTTGTCGAGCACCAACAACCGGTGACTCTGCAGGCCACGAATTAGTGAGGCGAGATGGTCGCGGCCCTCGAGCCTGACGCCTGAAGCCCTCGCGATGGCCTCGACGATCAAAGCGCCATCCGTGATGTCGCCGAGTTCCGCGAAGGCGGCGACTTCGGGGAATCGCGACTCTCGCTGCCGGACGAACTCGATCGCCAGCCTTGTCTTGCCCGAGCCGCCGGGGCCCAGGAGCGTCAGCAGACGCGTGCGAGGAAGAAGTCGCCTTAGCTCGGCGAGTTCCTTCTTTCTTCCGACAAAATTCGAGAGCCTGGAGGGCATGCCCGACCGTGCTGCCATGCGCGGATTATGTGCGGCTGCCTGGCGTGGCGGCTGAGTTTGGAGCCCACGCCCGGATTCGAACCGGGGACCTTTTCCTTACCAAGGAAGTGCTGAAATACCATTTCCCAATTGGGTCTCCGCTGAGATCGAATGCAGAGGCAATCGCCAATAATCGCTGTCTAGCAGCGCTTCCTAGGAAACGGCCAACCTGTCCACAGCAAGTGCTGAGGTACGCCACCCAGAGAGTGGCTACGAGCCGACCTGCTTGATCCAATCCAGGATCTTGAACCGATGTTGATACCGAGCCTCTCCAGGTCTTCAATGTCGAGCACATCGCTAAGCACTATTACGTTCCGAGAACGTTCGACGGACCCGAAAATCGAGGTCGCCCATTCCATCCCCTGGACGCCCGCACGGGCCTTGTAGGCCACCAGGTCCTCGAGAATCTCCTCGACAGGGATGAGCCGGTCCGCGTGATCGCACGAGACCCAATCGCCTCGCAGCCGGCGTCCAGGAGCGCGTCGAGGTCGTACAGGGATCGCACACAGACCGCGATGTCGTCGACAAGACCTTCGACTGCGCCGACTCCGTCTTCTGGCTGGTGCCGCCGGACCCACAAGCTGCGAGGGTGGAGGGCCCGCCTGCGTGGACTTAAGCCGGCCAGCGAGCGAGACGTTAACTATTAGTCCTCGAGGTCGATGCTCTCGATCGCTAACGGGTCTGAGAATAGACTCGTGCTCCGCAAAGCATGTATCCGATGCCTACCAAGATCAGGATGTACTCACCGACGAAAACGGCAGGCGGAGGGCTGACGGTGAAGAAGAACTTTGCCTGGTCAGCGGGAGGGATGAGGAAGCTAAACGAGGCGTCGATTACCGCCAAGACGCCGGCGAGCTTGGCTTTGCGAAGGAAGAGCGAAACCAACCCGGCAAGTGGAAGCAACAATCCGATAGTGATGAAGAAGGCGGCGAACACCGGGGTCCGCAGTTCATGTATACGAGTCTCGACTCCCAATGGAGTCAACAGGAAGCCGAGAACAAAGCCCAGCCCAAACAAGACTGCCAGTATTCCCTCTGCTCTGCTGAACGACGCAATTGTCTTGGCTAACGAGGTCATTTCTTAATTCCGCCCTTGCATCCTCTCGTTACGGCCACCGACCGCTGTCTCCACGGACAGCCTCGAGGTTGCCAAAGCGTTTCGCCAGCCCCTCAACGCTGATCGCGGACTCGCGTCCGTTTGCTGGAATGGACCCGGGCTCTAGGGCAATCGCGGCGCTGGTATTGGTTTTGTGACCCCCGTCGTCGGGAGATCCATCTGTCGTGCCACCCACAAACCAAGACTAACTCTGACGTACGCGACGGGAATTAGTTCCCTGGGCCAATCACGTGGGATTTTTGGAGCCGAATGTCCTATAAGCGCGCCTCTCCCGACGCCCAGCCCCGATTCCCGTCCCCACAAGAGGCCGAGGGCAATTGATCAGAGGCGTTCGATCGTTGCGAGCCAGGCTTGGGCGCCGTTGTCGTCGATCGTGACGGCGAACTTCGCGGGGTCTATCGACCTGATCGACCAACCGTCCACGAAGGCAGCGCGCAGCTCGGCCTGCGACACCCGGCGAGGGCCCCAGTCCCCGGGCTGGCGGTCGCTGAAACACATCAGGTAGTACATCCCCCCGGGCCGAAGGGCCGACCTCAGGCTGTTGACATAAACCGGGCGCTCCTCGTCGTCGAAGACATGGAACACGCCACTGTCGGTGATGACGTCGAACTGCCGCTTCAACCGGTCGAGGTGCAGCACATCCCCGACCTCGAACATCGCGCTGATGCCCCGCTGCTGCGCCTTGGCGCGCGCGCGCTCGATGGCCAGCTCCGCCACGTCCACTCCCATTGCCTCCGCACCGTGGCTCGCCGCCAGCATCACGTGCTCGCCGGTTCCGCAGCCGACGTCCAGCATGTGTCCGTGGAACTTG
>VBGV01000377.1 GCA_005880755.1 Chloroflexota bacterium | reverse complement strand
CCGTGCGCAGCGCGGCCAGGCCCGCATAGCCGACTGTTAGGGCTGCGAGCGCCGCCAGGACCGGGGACAGCAAATGTCCCGCGGCAGGCTCGCCCGCGATCACCGTGCGCAGCAAGAGAAACGCCCCCAGCCGCGACGCGGCCCCCGCCACGACCACGACGACGCCGGGCGGCGCTTCGGCCAGCACGTCGCGCATCCAGCCGTGCAGCGGGAAGAGCGGCAGGCGCGTTGCCGCGGCGACGATCATCACCAGGCTCACCGCGATCTGGATCCGCGGCGACAGTCCAGCCTTGAGCAGCGTGTCCATGTCGAAGCTCTGGGCCCCGGTGACGGCGTAAAGCGCGAGCACACCGGCCGCGAGTACGCCGGTGCCGAGTCCCCAGTAGCCCAACAGCCTCCACGCCGCCGCGTTGCGCCGCGGTCCTCCCCATCCGAGGACGAGCAGCGTGAGCGGGATCGCCGACGCGCCCCAGAACAGGACGAGCAGGAACATGTCGCGCGCGACGATCGCGCCGTTGACCGAAGCCTGCGCGAGGAGTAGGAGCACGAAATAGGCCCGCACGCGCTCGCGCACGCCTAACGACCCGAGAACCGACGCGACGCCGATGAGGCCAGAGAGCACGAGCATCACCAGGCCCGCGCCGTCGACGCCGAGGTGGTACTTGACGCCGATCGCCGGCAGCCAGTCGAGCTTCTCCTCGTACTGCATCGTCGGGAGGAAGTTCTCGAACTGGTTGTAGGCAACGAACAGGACGAACACCAGGCCGAGGTTCGTGAAGAAAGCGATCTGCTTCATCAACGTGTCGTAGCGACCGCGCGGGTTGGGCATGGTCGCGATTGCCGCCGCCGCGAGGACAGGGATCCAGATCAGGAGGCTGAGCAGGATCGGCGACGAGAAGATGCCGGCCCCTGCCGCACCAGCCGGTGACGGCGAAGGGTTCTGGAAGACGATGGTGAGCAAGGTCATCGCGCAACCCCGGGCGCGACCAGCGCGAAAACAAGAGCGAGCACGACGGCAAGCACGATGACCACGGGCAGCGCGGGAGCCCGAGTGGCCGCGAGCGCCAGCTGGCCGGTTGTGTTGGCGACACGCCCGAGTGCACCGTCGCCCTCGGGAATCCAGTCCCGATCGCGGACGCATCCAGCGCTCCGTCTTTGCTCAGTGCGAACGTGACCGTGCAAGCGGCAAAACCCACGATCGCGACCGCGACCCACAGCACGATCGCGCCTGCTGATGCGGCCGGGTGCTTCTGTCCGTCGAGGAAGTTCAGCCAGCTCGCGACGAGCGACGCGACCCAGAACGCGCCGCCCGCGACGGCCAGCCAGTACGGCCAACCCAGCGCGCCCGGCGTCTCGCGCACGCGGTCTGGCTCGAAGGCACGCCGGCGGCGCAGCGGCCCGAACGATGCGCCGAGGAATAGACGCACCCCGCCGATCGCGATGAGCAGGAGCGCGATGCCGAGCGCGAATCCGTTGTAGGAGCGGGACTGGATGCCGAACGCGAGCGCGCCGGTAACAGCCAGCGCCATCGCGACGACCGATGCCAGGAACGCACCGGAGGTCGCACGCATTCGGCGCCACGCGTCACCCATCTCCGCCAGGTCGTCGGTGCGCATCGCGCCGGCGATGGACGTCATCGCGAGCGAAGCGCCCGCGCGTGCAGGTGCGATCGCCAGCACGGCGGCGACTCCCGCGATCGCGAAGGTCGATGACTGGACCTGGAATCCGTTCATCAGCACCGCTGCGGCGACGGCCACGGCTCCCGAACCGACGAGCGCGATGGCCCGGCGCGGCTCGTTGCCGAGCAGCCCGAGGAGCGGTCCGGCGATGGCGGCGATGAGGCTGAACGAGATGAAAGCGCGGATGGTCTGCTGATTCGACGCCACCACGATCGGCATGAGGCGATACAGCACGACGACCGCCACCACTGACCAGGCTGACTGCGCGAGAGCCGACGCTGCGGCCGGCGCAGTCACCGCGGTCTGCGTGATCCAGGAGCTGAGAGGCCACAAAGCAAGCCGTCCCGCGATGCCGATGAAGAGCAGGACCGAACCGACGACCAGCGAACGCACCGTCCAGCCGGGATTCGTGTGCAGGATCGGCAGCAACGTGTTGAGGTTCTGCGTGCCGTACCGCGCGTAGAGCCACGCGATCCCACAGAGAAGCGAGAGGTCGGTCACAAACGGAAGGGCCAGCGCCACCCGCGCGCGGCTGGCCGCCTCGTCCACTCCCCAGCGGTGCGCGAGCAGCAGGTAGGTCAGCGCGCCGCCGATGGCCCAGAACCCGAACAGCTCCGCCAGGTCCCAGCTCATGAGGATCCCGGAGAACGCAAAGAGCAGCGCGGTGAGGACCGCGTGGAAGCGCGCGGCGCCGGGCTCGGTGCGTCCCATGACCTGGTGCCAGCCGATCGCGGCGATCATGCAGATCTCAATCGCGAGCAAAGCCACCACGGTGAGGTGGTCGACGTGGAGCACGAGCTCGACGCCGAACGTCTGGAAGTTGGTGGGTCCGCTGAACGCGACCGACATGTTGAAGTACTGGTAGGTCGCGACGAAGGGCGTCGACCTCTTGGTCAGACCCCAGGTGACCAGGAGCGTCAGCAAGAGCGTGACCACCGTGCCGAACATCGCCATCGCGGAAGCGGACCGGCGTGTCCGGATGCTCGAGAGGGCG
>VBGV01000082.1 GCA_005880755.1 Chloroflexota bacterium | reverse complement strand
AGGCGCTGACCAGCGCGATGATCGGGCTGCGCGGGCGGCGCGACAAGGCGTTCGAGAGTTTCGATTTCGCCAAGGGTCGTGCCGACCTGAAAGCTCGCCGCCAGGCCAACCTCGACCGCCTGCCCGAGCTGCTCGAACAGTTCACAGAAAGACTCGCCGCGGTCGGAGGTGTCGTGCACCTGGCCAAAGACGCCGCCGAGGCGCGGGACATCATCGGCCAGCTTTGCGCCCGCGCAGCGATCAATTCGGCCGCCGGCAGCGGATTGCCCGCGGGCCGCATGGTCGTGACCAAGGTCAAGTCGATGGCCGGCGAAGAGATCGAGCTCAACCCGTACCTGGAAAACCTCGGCATGGAAGTCGTCGAGACCGACCTCGGCGAGCGGATGGTCCAGCTCACCCACACGCATCCCTCCCACCTCATCGCCCCCGCGATCCACCTCACCAAGGAAGACGCGGCTGAGGTCTTCGGCACGGAGCCGACCGTCGAGGCGATCCAGAGTCACGCGCGGGCGTCGCTGCGCAAGAAATTCATCGATGCGACGGTCGGCATCTCGGGCGCGAACATGGCCATCGCCGAGACGGGCACGATCGTGCTCGTCACCAACGAGGGCAACGCCGACCTGACCACGACGCTGCCGCCGGTGCACATCGCTCTGTTCGGCATCGACAAGCTGGTGGCGACGCTCGACGACGCGGTCGCGGTGCTGCGCATGCTTCCGCGCAGCGGCACCGGCCAGGTCATGACCAGCTACGTCAACTGGATCACGGGGCCGTCGCGCTCGGCCGACATCGAGCAGTCGCTGACGATCGGCGTGCACGGGCCGCGCGAATTGCACTGCGTGATCCTCGACAACGGTCGCGAGAAGATGCTCGACGACCCGATCTTCCGCGACGCGCTGACGTGCATCCGCTGCGGCGCGTGCTCCAACGCATGCCCGCCCTTCATGGCGGTCAGCGGCCACCAGTTCGGCCACATCTACAACGGGCCGATCGGCCTGGTCCTGACGCCTTTCCACCACGGACTCGAATCGGCGGACCTTCCCAACACGCTCTGCGTGCAGTGCAACGCCTGCCAGGAGATCTGTCCGGTCGACATCCCGCTGCCGCGCCAGATCCTGGAGCACAGACGGAAAGGAAGGAAGTCGCTCCGCAAGCGGGCCGTGGTCGGCGTCTGGAAGCGGCCCGAGCTGGCGGACCGCGTGCTTCGCGCCGCGGCGCCGTTCAGCGGGCTCGTGCCTGGCACCCCACGCCTGGCCCGGTCCCCGTATCGCGACCGCGTCCACGACAGCGAGGTCGACGGCGAGCCGCTCACCATCTTCGCCTCCTGCCTGGCGGACAGGGCATGGCCCGAGTCGGCGTCGGCCCTGGAGCGGATCGCGGCGGCCGCGGGCTTTAAGGTTGGATTTCCCAAGGAGCAGTGGTGCTGCGGGCTGATCGCCGCCAACGCCGGCGACTTCAAGACCGGCGCCCGCCTCTCTGCCCAGCTCGCCGTTGCGCTTCGAGATTCCAAGGGCTTGATCGTGACTCCCTCCGCGTCGTGCTTTGGGGCTTTCACGATCGACTCTCCGGACTGGGGCCCCGCACCGGACCAGGACCTGCGCGCGCGGATGCGCGACTCCACCCGCTTCGTCCTCCAGCTGCTGGAGGCCAACCCGGGCCTGGTCGAGCCGAACCGGATGAGCCTGAAGGTCGCCTACCACGACTCTTGCCAATCGCTTCGGCAGCTCGGTCTGAAGAGCGAGCCGAGGCGCGCCCTCGAGCTGGCGGGCTACGAGGTGGTGGACATCCCCGACATCGCCAACTGCTGCGGGTTCGGCGGCAGCTTCAGCCTCGAGTGGCCGCGGGTGGCCGACCGCCTCGCGGAGTGGAAGCTCGACGCCATCGCGAAGACCGGGTGCGCGGTCGTCGCGTCAGACAACCCGGGCTGCCTGATGCACATCGCGGCCGCGGCCCGCAAGCGCCACATGGAGCTTCGCGTCGCGCACGTGCTCGAGCTGGTGGCCGAACACCTGGCTTGACAGCGGCCCTCGGTCGCTAACCTTTAAGGCTGCCGTGAAGATCAGCCTGGTCTCGGCGGCCGCCGCCGAGCTGAACGTCGACGCCCTCGCGGTCCCGGTTGCCACCGGCCAGCGCCTCTCGGGCGCCGCTCTCGAGCTCGACCGGGCGCTGGGAGGCGTCCTCTCCGAGATGGTCGTCAACGCCGAGTTCCGCGGCCGCATCCACGAAGTCCTGCCGATCCCGGCCCAGGGCAAGATCGGCCCTCGCCGCGTGATCCTTTATGGACTCGGCGCCCCGCACGACCTCGACGGCCAGCGCATGCGTTCGGCGCACCACGAGCTCGTGCGCGCCTCGAGGACGTGGGGCTACAAGCGCATGGCCGTCCTGCGTGGCGACCCGCTCGGTATGGACAGCCTCAAAGCGGTCGTCGAGGGCTGCGTGATGGGCACGTTCGAGCGTCGCTCCAGGCAGACGGGCGCGGCGCCCGAGCGACGCGAGATCGACGAGGTGGTGCTCGCGGGCTTTGGGGCCGGCCGCGAGCGCGAGGTGGTGGCGGCCCAGGAAAACGGCGAGGCGACCAACCGCGCGCGGGAGTGGCAGAACGCGCCGCCCAACGAGCTCACGCCTGACGCGCTCGCGCAGGAGGCGACCCGAATCGCGCAGCGCCACAACATGGAGATCGAGGTGCTTGGCCCCAGCGAGCTGAAGGCGGGCGGGTACAACCTGCTGCTCGGCGTCGGCTCGGGCTCGGCCAAACCGCCGCGCCTGATCCGCGTCCGCCACCACGGGAATCACACGGAAGGAGCTTCCGCGAAGGCCGGCGCAAAGACCCTCGCCCTGATCGGTAAGGGGATCACGTTCGACAGCGGGGGCATCTCGTTGAAAGAGCCGGACAAGATGAGCCGGATGAAGGACGACATGTCCGGCGCGGCCGCGGTGCTTTCGGCCATCGACGTCATCGCTTCGCGCAAGCTGCCGCTCGACGTGATGGCCGTCGTGGCGGCGGCCGAAAACATGCCCGGTCCGTCCGCCCAGAGACCAGGCGACGTGCTGGTCAGCGCCGACGGCAAGACCGTCGAGATCGTCAACACCGACGCCGAGGGTCGCCTTGTCCTGGCCGACGCGTTGACGCACGCGCTGCGCAACGGTGCGACACACCTCGTCGACCTGGCGACCCTGACCGGCGCGGCCACGATCGCGATCGGCCACGGAGCTAGCGCCGCGACCAGCAACGACGATGAGTTCTGGTCTCTGGTCGACCATGCGTCCCGCGAGGCAGGCGACCGGGCGTGGCGCCTGCCGATGTACGCCGACTACCGCATCTTGCTGCGCAGCCAGATCGCGGACCTGCGCAACAGCGAGTACGGCGAGGCGGGGACCATCATGGGCGGGATGTTCATCGCCGAGTTCGTTGGCGGCAAGCCGTGGGCGCACATCGACATCGCCGCCTCCGCCTGGAACACCAACGACGAGCTGACGACCATCCTCCGCGGGCCGAGCGGCGCGGGAACACGCCTGTGCATCGAGCTGGCGGAACTCATGGCGGGGGCTGAGCGTTAACCAGAGAGTGGGAATCCTGGAGACGATCCACTCCCCGGCCGATCTGAAAGCCCTGGATGCGGCGCGGCTGAGCGAGCTCGCGACCGAGGTTCGGACGTTCCTCGTCGAGCAGACCTCGCGCACCGGCGGCCACCTGTCACCCAACCTCGGCGTGGTCGAGCTGACCTTCGCGTTGCACCGCGTGTTCGACAGCCCGAAGGACGCGATCGTGTGGGACACCGGCCACCAGGCATACGTGCACAAGCTGGTGACAGGCCGCGCCGCCGAGTTCGCGCGGCTGCGCCAGGCGGGCGGGATGTCGGGTTATCCGTCACGAAAAGAATCCGAGCACGACCTCGTCGAGAACAGCCACGCGTCGACGTCCCTGAGCTACGCGCTCGGCCTCGCCGAGGCGCGGTTGCGCAAGCGTCAAAGCGGCTTTGTCGTCGCCGTGATCGGCGACGGCGCTTTGACCGGCGGCATGGCGTACGAAGCCCTGAATCAGATCGCTCACCTGCAACCGCCGAACCTCATCGTCGTGATCAACGACAACGGTCGCTCCTACGCGCCGACCGTGGGCGGGCTTGCGCGGCATCTCTCGCAGCTTCGCGTCGACCCTCGATACGAGCGCATCAAGGAAGAGATCTCGCGCTTGCTGCGTGACCTTCCGCTGGTCGGCTCCACCGCCGACCAGGCCGCATATCGCGTGAAGGAGGGCCTCAAACAGCTCCTCCAGCCGTCGACGATGTTCGAGAGCCTCGGCATCAAGTACGCGGGCCTGGTCGACGGGCACGACGAGGCTGCGCTCGAGGAGGTCCTGACGCGGGCCAAGAAATTGCGCGAGCCGGTGGTCGTCCACGTCGTGACCGAAAAGGGGCATGGTTACAGCCCCGCGGTCGATGACGAGGTCGACAAGCTGCACGGCGTCAGCGCATTCGACCCGCTGACAGGGCGGCCGCGCTCGACCGAGGTCACCTACACCGACGTTTTCGGCGAGGCCCTCATGACCGCCGCGGCCAGGCGGCCTGAGGTTTGCGCCATCACCGCGGCGATGGCCTCGTCAACCGGCCTCTTGAACTTTGCCAAGGAGTTTCCGGACCGCTTCTTCGACGTCGGCATCTGCGAGCAGCACGCGGTCACTTTCGCGGCCGGCCTCGCGATGGCCGGGATGCACCCGGTGGTCTGCATCTACTCGACGTTTCTCGCGCGTGCCTTCGACCAGACGATCATGGACGTCGCGCTGCACAAGCTGCCCGTCGTCTTCGTGATCGATCGTGCGGGCGTGACGGGTGCGGATGGCGCCTCGCATCACGGGATCTTCGACCTCTCCTACCTGCGCCTCATCCCCAACTTGAAGGTCGCGGCGCCCAAGGACGCGACCGAGCTGTGCGCGCTGCTCGAGACGGCGCTGGCGACCGATGGGCCGATCGCGATCCGCTACCCGAAAGGGCCCGTGCCCGCCACCCCCGACCTTCCGGTGGAACCGCTGCCGGTGGGCCGCTGGGAAGAGATGCGCAAGGGCACGGACGCCGTCATCTTCGCCGTGGGCAAGATGGTCGAGGTCGCCGGCGAGGCGGCCGAGCGCCTCGAGATGCAGGGCCTGTCTTGCGGCGTGGTCAACGCCCGGTGGGTGAAGCCTGTCGACCCGCGAATCGCGGATTGGGCGCGCGCGTATCCGGTCGTGCTGACGGTCGAGGACAACGTGGGTACCGGTGGGTTCGGCGGTGCGGTCCTGGAGGCGCTCGCGCCGCACGGCCTCGCGGGACGCGTCCGAAACCTCGCGCTACCCGACGCCTTCCTGCCCCATGGCAAAGCCTCCGACATCCTGAAGGAGCACGGCCTCGACGCCGCCGGGATCGCCGGGGCGGTTTTCGCTGCGGTCAGGGGACCGGTCGCGAAAGAGAAGAGCTAGAGGCCGGGCCTCTAAAGGCGCTTCCGGCCTCCGAAGCCTTCGCCGACGTGGTGCCAGTGCTCGACCCGCTCTTCGCCCAGCTTCCAGCACAGCTCGACCAGCTCTCCATCGCGGTAAGAAGGAAAGTCGATCAGGCCTTCGAGCGGACCCTTGAGCTGGATGCCCATGCTGTTCAGGCTCAGCACCGCTTTCAGCAGCTCTTCTTCGGCGCCCTGGACGGCGTCTCGCGCCTGCTGCTCGCGTTCCCGGTCCGAGCCGTTGGCGCTCGGTCGCTGGACGGCGTACTCCGCCATGCGCAGCTGCTCCTCGAGGTCGGGACGGAGCGCGGAGAGCTCCGCGATCTGCGCCACGATCGGGCGGACTCGCGGCAGCTCGCGGTTGGCCTCGTCGACGGTGTACGTACGGAGCCTCTGCACGGCTCAACGATACTTTGTTGGATGGAGGCGACGGCGATGCGGCGGCTCATATCGGAGGCCCGTGTCGCGCGCCTGGCGACGGCCGGCGTCGATGGCAGGCCGCACGTCGTGCCCATTACTTTCGCGCTCGAAGGCGAGGCGCTCTACTTCGCGGTCGACGCGAAGCCGAAGCGCACGACCGACCTGAAACGCCTGCGCAATATCGCGGCCAACCCCGCGGTGTCGGTGCTGTTCGACCATTACGAGGAGGACTGGAGCCAGCTCTGGTGGGTGCGCGCCGACGGCACCGCGCGCGTGATCGGCGACGGGCCAGAAACGGACCGCGCGATCGACCTGCTCGTGAACAGGTACGAGCAGTACAGGAACGTACGCCCTGGCGGGCCCGTGGTTGCGATTGCGATCGAGCACATGACCGGCTGGTCAGCCTAACGACGCCCGGCCCGGAATGAAATCCAGCTCGTTAAGTCGAGGTCAGGCTCTGGCCTGGGTGCAATTCCACGCACCTGCAGTGTTTCCCCAGCGACCGCCGGTGACGGTGACATCAGCAGACCACGTCCCGGTGAATGAGTAGGTCCGGCTCCCATCCACGGTCAAGGTTGCCGCGCAGGTGCCGGAGGCTTTGGCCTGGCCGAGGTGGTCGGAAACGACGATTGTCATGCTGGACGTCAGGTCTGGATCGATCGTGTAGGCATACGCCGTGTAGTAGACCTTGCCGTAGCCGGGCAGCGTCAGGTACCAACGGTAGCCGTCGTTGGGAGCCGTATACGTGTGATTTGGGCACCAGTATTTGGCGGCGTCGCATGCCACGAACCAGGCGCTGACCATGGCGGCGATGGCGGCCTTCGCATCGGACCTGACGCTGCCAACGAACGTGAGCGTCGGGTTCGCATCAACTCCGTCCACGGATTTGGCCTCTCGCTCGTAGAAGGACGTTGCACTCATGGCCACCGTGTGAAATCCCTCGATCGCACGGATCGAGTTGGGCGACGAGGAGGACGTGGGCACGAAGATGCCGTCCACAGTGACGAGGCCGGCTTGATTCGGGAGGGAAATCGCGATGGTCGCGTACGGAACTTCGACCCGCCAGGTGTTGTAGAGGAGGTAATGCGTCTCCCGGAGGTCCTTGCGCACGCCATACACCGCAACGCGACTGGCCCCTGCCCAGGTCATCGAAACCCTGACGTTGCTGGCCGACGAGTCCACTGGCGCGCTCGACAGGATCCTCACGTCGCTCACGTCTGAGTTCTGTGGAATTTGCAGCATCGCCGCCACGGCAGCCTGCTGGAAAAGGTCATCTGACGATCCAGGGGGACGTAAGAAAGTCGCGTTCGCCATCATCCCGTCGGCGTCACCCCGCTTCTGGGCGGCGAAATAATCGAGCAAGGCCCGCCCTGGGCTGAACCTGCTGCTCAGCGATGCGTTGGCGAAGGCGAAAGCACCCCCTGCGACCGCCATGAGCAGTGCGAACACGAGCACGCCCGCGAGCAGGCGCCGCCCTCCCCGTGACCTCTTCGCCGCCTGAGGCGCAACGTCAGTTGGCGCTGACTCCGCTTCAGCGGGCGTGGCGACGGTCCCCATCTGGTCCCGCGCACGATAGCGCAAGCAGCCGCGGTTCGTTCCCTCGTGATACTTGACAAGATGCGACATCTTGTCTAGTGTCGCTTCATCGTCCGGGAACGGATTTTGAAGTCTGCGCGGGTGGTGATCGCCATGGGCGGCCAGCCGACGGTGGCCGACTTTGCCGCTGCGGCAGGCACGTCGCGCGCGAGCTTTTACCGCCACTTTCAGTCGCGCGATGCCCTGTTCGAGGCGCTGGAGGTCGCTCCGGAACCAGGCGCCCGGGATCGGATCCTAAGCGCCGCCGTGGAGATGGTTGGGGCCGACGGACTCGGCCGGCTGTCCATGGACGAGCTCGCCGATCGGGCCGGCGTTTCGCGCGCCACGCTGTACCGCCTGGTTCCGGGCAAGGCAGCGCTGCTCACCGACCTGATCGCCTCCTACTCCCCACTCGAGCCCGTCAGCCGGCTGCTGACCTCCAGGCACGAAGCGCCGCCGGCCGAGCTAATGCCAGAGGTCGCCCGCACCGCCTATCGAGCGGTGTTCTCCGGCGGCGAAAGTCGTGTGGGTTTGATGCGGGCTTTGTTCTTCGAGGTGAGCGGGCTCGCGCCCGAGAC
>VBGV01000044.1 GCA_005880755.1 Chloroflexota bacterium | reverse complement strand
TGTCCCATGCATCCCAGTTGGCGGGGTGGTCGTCGTGCAGCTGAAGAAGGTTTCCCGTCCCGCCGAGCACCTCCCGATCGGCTTCTTTGTCCCAGACCGAGGTGAGAAGGCCTCGGTCGTCCCACTCGACGCGCAACAAGTTGTTCTGCATGGAGCGGCCGGACACCTCGACCAGCTGGTCGCTCGTGACGTGGGCGTCGGACTGAACGGCCCAGCCGCAGGCGGGCGCTTCCACCACGCTCAACCGATCGCCAAGGTCCACCACCTCGCGGCGCGCGTGTGAATTGACGTTGAACACGCAGAGCTGATCGCCTGTTCCGGCCAGGCGGCGTATCGAATCGGCCGAGATCTCGTTCGCGGTCTTGGCGACCTCGGACAGGTCGCGATTTGTCTCTTCGTAGACCCAGTCGATGCTCGAGCCGGGAAGGATGTCGTGGAACTGATTCAGCATCAGCTTCTTCCACGCCGTTTCAAGCGCTGCGGATGGATACGGGCCGGCTGCGACCGACCATGTTTCGGCCTCGCGAAGGGCCTGCTCGGCCCTTCGATTCAGGAGCTTCGTCCGCGATTGGGATGTGTACGTGCCGCGGTGCAACTCGAAATACAGCTCGCCGGACCAGGTCGTGAGGCCGTTGGCTTCGGAAGAGGCCGCGTCGAAGAAGTCCGCCGCGCGGCCCAGCCCGACGCCGAGGTGGTGCGCCGACTCGATCATCTCCGGCTGCGGACCGCCCCCTCCGTCGCCCCAACCAAACAGGTACAGGGAACGGTTCGAGCTGGCGCCGTCCTTGAAGTTGCGGACGCTCCGCTCGACCTCTTCGGCGCTGAAGCTGCCGTTGTATGTGTCGGCGGGCGGGAAATGGGTGAAGATCCGCGTCCCGTCGATGCCTTCCCAGATGAAAGTGTGGTGCTCAGGTTTGTTGGTGTCGTTCCAGGAGAGCTTTTGGGTCAGAAAGAAGTCGCAGCCCGCCTCGGCCATGAGCTGCGGCAGGTTGCCGGGATAGCCGAAGACGTCGGGCAACCACAGGATCCTCGTCTCGTAGCCGAACTCGCGCATGAAGAAGCGCTTGCCGTGCAGGAGCTGGCGCACGAGTGACTCGCCCGAAGGAAGGTTGCAATCGGCCTCGACCCACATTGCGCCGACGGCCTCCCACCGGCCTGCCGCGACCATCTCCTTGATGCGGCGGTAGATGTCGGGCTGCAGCTCCTTCATCCATTCGTACTGGAGTGGTTGGGAGGCGGCGAATACGTAGTCGGGATACTCGTCCATCAAGGCAAGCTGCGTTGACCAGCTGCGCGCGACCTTTCGCTTGGACTCACGGATCGGCCACTCCCATGCGGTGTCGATATGGGCGTGACCGACTGCCGTGATCCTGTGCGAAAGGTCGAGCCGGCCATCGCTCGCGGCAGGCTCGGCGGAGTTCTGGATGGCGAGCATGGTCTGTCCGAGGACGAACGCCGGCTCGGGCGAGTCGCGCAAAGCGACCATCGAAGGCGCCGGCTCCGCTCCCTGCTCGGTCGCGCGTGGGTTGGCCGCCGCTTCCAGGTAGAAGTCGACATCCGGTCCACCTGACTGATCAATTGGGAGCCACCGATGGTTCGGATCCACCCCGCGCCAGGGTTGGCCGCCCTTCCAGGCCAGCGCCTCGCACGTAAAACCGGTCGGCCCGGCGAAACCGAGGTCGAACGTCGCGACCACGCGCCGACCGGCCCACGATTCCGGAACCCGGCCACGAACGTGGAACCACGTCGTGCTCCACGGCGGACCCCACCTGTCGCCGGCCTTGATCGGCGCGAAGTTACCGCGAATCGCTTCGGCGTAGCTGATTGGCTCGCCCCGCACGCAGAACGCCGTCAGCTCGAGGCGCGTGCTCGGCTCGTCAGTCACCCTTGACCCCACCAAGGGTGATGCCGCTGACGAAGTGCTTCTGCACGGCCAGAAACGCCAACGTGATTGGGCCGATCGCAAGCACGGCGATCGCCATCTGGGCAGACAGCGCCGGAATCGTCACGCCGAATGCTTGCGAGCTGGTCTGCAGGGTCTGGATGTTGGTCGAGATCTGGTACAGCAGGTACTGGAGCGGCACCAGCGCGGGATTGTTGATGAACAGCAACGCGAGATACCAGTCGTTCCAGTACGTCAGGGCGCAGAACAGGGCGATTGTCGCCAGCGCCGGACGCGACAGCGGCACGACGATCTGAAAGAAGATCCGCCACTCCCCCGCCCCATCGACTTTGGCCGCGTCGATCAGCTCCCGCGGCAAGCCGGCGAAGTAGGCCCGGAGCAGAAACACGTACCAAGGCATCACGAGGTAAGGCAGGATCAGCGCCCACAGCGTGTTGTTGATCTGCAGGTAATGCGTGACGAGGATGTAGAGCGGGACGAGGCCACCGCTGAAGAGAAGGGTGAAGAACACGACGAACGAAAGCGGACGCCGCCAGGAGAAGTCGGGTCGCGAGAGTGGATAGGCCAGCAGCGCCATGACGAGCACACCGGCGGCGGTGCCGATGGCCGTCACCGTGATCGTCACGGCGTAGGCGGTAAGGATCTGGCTCGGCTCTTGCAGCACGTACTGGTAGGCGTCGAACGTCACCCGCCGTGGCACGAGCGTGAACCCGTATCTGCTGATGTCGGTCTCGGATGAGAGCGACGCCGAGACGAGCAGGACCAACGGGAAAAGGAAGAGGAAACTCAGGAGCAACAGGCTCGCGTGGATGGCAATCTGACCCGGGCGCACGCGGCGGTATCCGGCACGCAGCCGCGGTGGCTTTGTCGGGAGGACCACCACCGGGCTAGAAGATTGCACTTTGCGGCTCGGTGCGGCGCACCAACCAATTCGAGAGAAGGACCAGGAAGAAACCGACCACCGCCTGGAACGTGCCCGCGGCGGAAGCCATGCCGACATCGCCGATGGTCGTGAGCGTTCGATAGACGTACGTATCGATGACGTCGGTGGTCGGATAGAGCTCGGGGGCGTTGCGGGTGACCTGGTAGAAGAGGCCGAAATCGGCGTAGAAGATCCGGCCGATCGAGAGCAGCAAATTGATGACGATCAGGGGCTTCAGCAGGGGCAGCGTGATGCGCCACATCTGCCGCCACCTGCTCGCGCCATCGATGGTGGCAGCCTCGTAGTACTCAGGGTTGATGGCGATGATCCCGGCAAGGTAGACGATGCTCCAGAAGCCCGCGTTCTTCCAGACGGTGACCAGGGTCAGGATGACGGGCCACGACTGCGCCGACTGGTACCAGTTGACCGGGTGCACGCCCACCGCCTCCAGCGTGTGGTTCACGAAGCCGTTGCTCGTGTTGAGCAGCGCGAAGACGAAGTAATTGATGATCACGTACGAGAAGAGGTAGGGAAAAAAGAGGGTCGACTGGTAGAACTTCGACAGCCAGCGACTCGAGCCCTGCACCTCTTTCAGCAGCAGTGCGATCGCGAGCGCCACCACCAGCACGCTGACGATGAAGAGCGCGTTCATGGCGAGCGTGTTGACGACGATGCGCCGGGCATCGTCGGTGCCGAAAAGGTACTGGAAGTTCTTGAGGCCGACCCACTGACTGCCCAGGACGCCCTGGTAGGCGCGGTAGTCCTTGAAGGCGATGATGATGCCGAACATCGGCAGGTATGCGAAGACGAACAGGACGAGCAGGCCCGGCAGCATCATCATGAGCAGGGCCACGTCGCGCTTGGTGTTGGCGTTGGCCAGGCGCCACCTCTCGCGCTGTAGGACGATCGCGGAGACGACCGGCGACCGCTTCGCGCCCAGAAGGCTCGGAATGTTCACATGGTGGAGTCGTCCGCGACGGCCCGTGGCGGCTCGGCCGCGTCCGACTCGGGTTCGACGATCGTCATCGGCACCATGATGACCTGGGGCTTGTCGTTCAGCGACCGGGTCGTCCTTGCGACAAGCAGCCTCGCAGCTTCGGCCCCGAGAAGCTCGCCGGAGTGGACGGCCGCCATCGATTGGTAAGGGGAATGCGGTGCAGGGGCCTTGTGGCTGAAGCTCGCGATCTCGCCCGTCCAGTGGATCGACGAGGAGCGCTTGCGGTCTGACGCCGACACTGGAAGCACCGAGCGGCTGAGGATCAGAAGGTCGTATGTCACGCGCTCGAGCACGTCGTCGTTGAGAGTGAGAAGCGCGTCGGGCTCGAATTGCGTCAGCCGCCTCCGGAGCCGCTCGCGGGCCGACACGTCGCTCAGCAGCTCTTCCGGCCGCTGAAACGATTGATAGACATCGAGCCACACCAGGTCCTCGTCGTATGGCATGCCTGCTTCCTGGAGAGCCCGCCGATACCCGCTCAGGCGGTGGTTGACGCTGGTCGCCTCAACCTCGAAATATGAGATGACCGCGATCCGCCGGCGGCCCTTCGCGATCAGCCTGCTCACAAGCTGGTAGGCGGCCGTCTCGTCGTTGAAGACGACGCGATCAGTGTCGATCTGCGGGTAGTAACGGTCGACCATTACGAGCGGGAATCGCGCGCGCTGAAGCTCCTCGTAAAGCGCCTGGTTCTGATAGCGGTGGTGGGGGAAGACGATGATGCCCTCAACGTTGAGGGCGATCGCCTCCTTGACGTGGCGCGCCTCCACGTCGTCCGTGTCGTACGAGCTGATGACTTGCAGGTTGCGGTGATTCTCGGCGGCGGTGCGCGCGATGCCCATGAGGACGTGGAACAGGTAGGGGTGGTCGAGCACGTGGCAGATGAAGGCAATCGAGCCCCGCTCCGTGGCGGGGCGCTCGGCGGGATGAGTGACCACCGTTCCCCGCCCCTGCTGGCGCTTGATGTGGTGCTCGCGAGACAGTTCGTTGAGGGCTTTGATGATGGTGATGCGGCTGACGCCATAGTCCTCGGTCAGCTGTCGCTCGGCTGGCAGAAAGCTCCCGGGCGGAAACTCACCTCCCTGTATGCGCTGGAGCAGCGACGCGTAGACCTGGTAATAGAGCGGCAGTGGATTGCCCGGGTCGACCGTCCAATCCCTCGCCTCAGTCATCGTTCAGGTGACCAGGTTGACACGTCGTTGCAAGGGCGGGCGACCGAAACGGTTTCAATCGCCCGCACAAGAGGAGAAATGAGCCTACTTGGACGACTTCCACACGTCGAGCTGGCGCTGGATCTCCGAGATGACCTTGTCGACACCGGCATCGTGCAGCTTGCTCAGGTAGGTCTGCATGCCGGCGCTCGAGTCCACGCGGCCCATGATCAGCGGCAAGCCGTACTGCTGCTGGGACTGCTGCACCTGGGCCAACTCGGTTTTCACGTTGGTGGGGTCGAAGGCAAAGCCGAGCGCCTGCGACGGGGTCGCCGCCTGGTTGTCTTTGAGTGACAGTGGCCAGGCTCCTACAACGTCGGGCGACGAGTAGTAGTCGTTGAACAGGTCGCCGAACATCCATGACGTCTGCGGGTTGTATCGGTTGTTGCTGGCCGTAACGCCCGTTGGAAAACCGACCACGCCATTCTTGGCGTCGGTCACGACATAGTGCTTGCCCTCAATCCCGCGGCTGATCAGGCGGTAGACCTCCACGTCTGTGTTGAGTGCTTCCAGCACTTTCATCGCAGCCTCCGGGTGCTTCGACGTGTTGCTGACGTTGTTCATCGTCGCGATGATTCCGCCCGTGGTGAGAACGAGCGGACCCAGGCCCTTGGCGACGAAATCCATTCCGTATGTCTGCTTGAGCTGGCCGACCGAGTCGCGGTGCACCACGTCGATCTCGACCGCGTACTTGCCCGCTCTCCAGTTTGCGATCGACTGATCGCCGGGCGGCTCCGCCGGGTAGTAGCCCGCGCGGTACCACTGGCGCGCCAGCTGCACCTGCTGCCGAAACTCCGGCAGCGTCGCGATGTTGACGACCTTGAGGTTCGGGTCGTCGGCCTTCACGCCGATGATGCCGGCGTCGGTTGAAACGCCGTCGACGATCTCGTAGCCGAGATACGCGGCGCTGTAAGGTGGGCCCTTTTCCGAGATCGTGGAGTAGCCGATCGGAGTAACGCCGGGCTCGCCGGCCTTCACCGCCGCCAGGAATGGCGTGAGGTCGTCGAACGTGTACACCTTGGAAAGGTCGAGGCCGTACTTGGTGGCCAGGTCCTTGCGGACCCGCGGCCCGATCGGCCGCGTCCACGGCTGCTGGTTGATGACGCCGTAGATCTTGCCTTTGACCTTGGTCGACTGCCAGGCCTGGACTGACATGCTCGCGTACGTCTTGGGGGCGTACTTCTTGATCAGGTCGTCGAGAGGTTTGAGGGCTCCCTGCGCGACGTTGACGTAGTAGTTGTTGATCCAGGGCACGGAATAAACGATGTCCTGGACGTCGCCTGCGGCGACCGCCAGCTTCTGCTTCTGGTCGTAAGCGCCGGCGTCGACGGGGTTGAGCTTGAGCGTCACACCGTACTTGGGCAGGAGGATCTTGTTGATCGCGTCCTGCACCAGCTGGACATCGGGTACCGGGGTGAACGTCGGGTAGGTGTACGTGACCTCGGCCGTTGAGGTCGGGCTGGATTTGGCAAACCAGTCACACGCCTCGAGCAGTGGGCCGGCCGTGGCAACCGCGCCTCCCGCCAGCAGAACCCGACCTCCCTGGAACAGGAAACTCCGACGGGAAAACGTGTCGGCCATCCGTCACTCCTCTCTCCTGGGGCCAGGAGGGCTGGACCTGAGAATATGTTGATATATCCAATCACGCAAACGGCGGCTTGTCAAGGGTGATTTCGCGACCCCGGGCTCAGCGCAGGCGTTTCAGGACCACGACCGGGATGAGACGCTCGGTCCGGGTTTGGTACACCTTGAAACTGGGCCAGATCTTGGACATGTCTTCGTAGAGGCGGTCGCGCTCCTCGCGGCTGTCCACGACGTGGGCGCGCGCCGGGAACCGCTCCGTGCCGTCGCCGTCCGCCACCTCGACCTCGACCTCGGGGTTCGTCTTGATGTTGCCGAACCAGATCGGGTGCTTGGGTGAGCCGCCCTTCGAAGCCACGATGACGTAGTCGTCACCCTCGCGGCCGTAGACGAGCGGTGTCGTGATCGCCTCGCCGCTCCGGGCTCCCTTCGCGGTCATCAGCAGGACGTGGTCGCCCCACATCCCGACCCCGCGCCCTTTTTTGGCCTCGAACTCGGCGATCGTCTTCTGGTTGTACGGGGTTGCTTTCACCGCTAGAAGCAACCTTACGCGGAGGGCTCAGGCCGCCGGCAGGTCCCCGCAGGAGATGCTCGGCCCGTTGGCCGGCGCGCTGAAGTCCGGCCCGTGGTGGACGTTGACATACCAGCCCCCGGACGGAATCGAGTACTCAGCCGGCACCGTGCTGGTCACGGTTGCCGCGCCCGAGGAATCGGCTATGACCTGGCTCAAGGCGTACGCGATCCCACCGTTCTTGGCGCAGGAACCGGTGTGGACGTGAGAGATATGACTGGAGTTGGCCGCCATGCCCGTGAGCTTGATCGTCACTGTGAACGAGCCCGACCCCTTTACGACCTCGCCGGTGCCCGACACGCCGCTGGCGTTCTGTGCGCCCATGGTGAACTTGATGGTCGGTGTGGGAGGGGCCGCCGGGGACGTGGTCGAGGACGCGGGCCCGCCACCGCAGGCCACGATCGCAAGCAGGCCCACCAGGGAAATAACCAATCGCCTCATTTCGGCTACCTCCGTTCAGTCCGCCGGTGCACAAGGCGATACCGCCAGTAGTTACATCTGTGGTCGTGCCGAAGCTCGAGTTGGGCGAACGCTGCTCCTCACGCTCGGTTAGATTCGCGTCGGGTTTCGCTTAGGTCGGCGTGCCCACTGGGCCTCGGGATCAGCGGCCCCGGAACTCCGGCTTGCGTTTGCCGGTGAAGCCCGCGTGGAACTCGCGGAAGTCGTCGGCGGTCATCAGCAGGGTCTGGGTGAAAGCCTCCATTTCGATCGCGGTCGAGTAGTCGGTCGAGGCCGCTCGGTTGAGCATCTGCTTGGTCATCGCCAGGCCCCATGGGGCAAGCTCCTTCAACCGGCCTGCCTGCTCGG
>VBGV01000043.1 GCA_005880755.1 Chloroflexota bacterium | reverse complement strand
GCACCGTGAAGAAGCGCATCAGGATGTGGGGCAGACCGGCGGTGCCAAGAATTAAAGCCATGCCCAGCGATATGTTGTCGAGCAGCGCGAGGTCGATGCCCGCCACCTGCTTCTGACCGTACTTGTAGAGGATGCCGGGCTGGGTGAAGTTGAGGCCGGTCGCTTTGTCCTTCACGCCCGAGATGGCGTCGAAGAAGCTGCCGAAGTTGAACCCAAAGTGCAGCAAGACGAGGAAGCTGAGCAGCACCGCGCCGCCCATCAGCAGCACGGCCTTGACGATCTGGACCCAGGTCGTAGCGACCATTCCGCCGGCGATGACGTAGACCATCATCAGCACGCCGACGACGGTGATCGACGGGTCGAGCTTGGTGCCGAACACGGTCCAGTTGAACCACGGCTTGAGGGATGAGTCGAGGGTCGGGATGAGAATCTTGATCAGGCTGCCCGCGCCGATCATCTGCGCCATCATGTAAGAAGCGCTGACGGCGACGGTCGAAAACGCGGCGGCCGAGCGCACCGGGATCGGCGACATCCGGTAGGAGAGCACGTCGGCGAGCGTGAACTTGCCGGTGTTGCGCATCGGCTCGGCGATCAGGAAGAGCACGGTCAGATAGGCGACCAGCCACCCGACCGAGTACATGAAACCGTCGTATCCGTTGAACGCGATCAGGCCCGCGATGCCGAGGAACGATGCTGCGCTCATATAGTCACCGGCAATGGCAAGCCCGTTTTGCCATCCCTTGATGCCGCGGCCGGCGGCCCAGAACTGGACGGTGGTGCGCGTCCTCCGCGCGGCCCAGCCGGTGATCACGAGCGTGATCCCGACCACGATCAAGAAGAGAGTCAGAGTCAGGTTCATGGAGCGGCCCTCCTGCCGCGTCCCGCCCGCTCACGGACGGCTGCGGCCAGCCGGTCAAAGACGTTGTTCGCGCGGCGAATGTAGAACCACGCGAGCAACCACGCGACCACGAACTGCGAGAGCGCGAAGAGGTACGCGATGTTGATGTGGCCGATCACGTCGGTCCGCATGAATCCCGGGGCGAGACCGTTGGCGAGCGGCAGCAGGAAGTAGTAGACCAGGAAGAACGCGGTGGCCGGAAGGACGAATCGCATCCGCGCGCGAATCAGCTGGCGGAACTCATCGGTGTGCTCGAGACCCTCCCAGTACGCGGTGTCCTCGCTCGTCACCCCAGCCACTCGAACCTCTCCGGGACCCCGGTCCGAGGGCTGGGCAGGCAGCGGACGATCGGTCTCCATGGACACGTCCCCCCCGCGGGCATAGGCCCGCACCAACGTGGCCGTCAGAGGGAGGTCAGATCAAACCAACCAGGCCCCCGAAAAGCATCCCCCGGCTCCGGTTCGGCCCCCCCTTGGCCACCCGAATGCCAAAACATTAGACCTTCGGGCGAGGGTTGTGGAAACCGTCCGACCAGCGCAGGAGCAGCTAGGCCACGTTCTCCACGAGGTCGTCGGATGCGATCTGCTGCGAGATCGCCTGGAGGACCCTGGTCGCGACCCGTTCGGCCTCATCGGGCGCCAGCCCGCCCGGCGACCGTCCCTCGAACACGAGCCGTACGGGTTCGGTGTCGATGCGACTCGAGATGGCGCGCATCACACCGCCGAGCTGGGTCCCGGGTCGTCGGTCGTCCTGCAGCGCGACGGCGACGATCACGGCACGGGCGCCCGAGATCGGCACCCCGAAGACCAGGCGCTTGTTGCGATCGAGCTCCACAGCCTGCCCGCGGTGTCGGGTGAGCCACAGGTAGACGCGTGCCAGGTCGCTCGTTCCGTCCGTCTCGATTCGTATCGTGCTCATCTCACCTCCCAAGCTATCGGTGCCGGTCGCGGGTCAGATACGTACGCATGAACCGAATCTGCCTAGCCTTTATTCGTGGCGCAGGAACGCGTTGCCATCGTCACCGGCGCCAACCGGGGCATCGGGCTGGAGGTCACCAGGCAGCTCGCGGACCTCGGCTACACCGTCGTACTCGGCTCGCGCGACCTGGGCAAGGGTGAGGCCGCCGCGAAGAAGTTGAAGGTCGGCGATCGCGTGATGGCGCGCCGCCTCGACGTGACCGAACAATCGACCATCGATCGGCTGCGCGACGAGATCGCGACCACGTTCGGATCCCTGCACGTGCTCGTCAACAACGCCGCGATCCATTACGACACGTGGGAGAACGCGGTCGATGCTGACTTGCGGACCGTGCAGGAAGCCCTCGATACGAATCTCTTCGGTGCGTGGCGGATGTGCCAGGCATTCATCCCGCTGCTGCGCAAGTCGAAGCGTGGGCGCATCGTCAACGTCTCCTCCGAGGCCGGGTCTCTCGCGAGCATGGGCGCCGGCGCGCCGGCATACGCGGTCAGCAAGGTTGCGCTCAACGCGCTCACGCGCATGCTCGCGGCAGAGCTGCGGCGCGACCGGATACTGATCAATTCCGTATGCCCGGGCTGGGTGGCGACCGACATGGGCGGGCCGGGCGGCCGTCCGGTCCGCGAGGGTGCGGCGTCCATCGTGTGGGCGGTCGAGCTGCCGGACGGCGGACCGACCGGAGGTTTCTTTCGCGACGGACGGCCGGTGCCGTGGTAGCTGTTCTGGCACCACGGTGCATTCAAGCCCAGATGGCGGAGCGCCCAGTTACTTCCTCAGCTCCTCTAGACGATCCAGGAATTCGGCCTGCGCCTGATTGATCTTTCGTCGCGCTCCGGGCAGGTCGAACCATCCAGCCCGGTCGACTTCGGGAAAAGCCGCCCTGCGTCCGGAGCGGGGCGGCCACTCAATCTCGAAGCTGCCGCTGTGCAAGCGATCCACGTCGAAGTCGCCCGGCGCGGCCCACGCGTGAACCACCTTGCCGCCGGCCTGCCGCACCGAGCCAAGCGGGACGAATTCTGTCTCCGGCGCCGGCTGACCCAGCTCCTCCTCGAACTCGCGGCGAGCCACCTCGAGCGCGGTCTCGCCCAGCTCGATTTCGCCCTTCGGGATCGACCACGCGCCCTCATCGCGTCTCTTCCAGAACGGTCCGCCGGGGTGCACGAGCAGGACTTCCAGCCGTCCGTCGCGAACCCGATGCAAAAGGAGTCCCGCGCTTTCCAATTTCAGATACCATGCCACCCCCGATCGTCCTACGCTGAGATCGGAGTGCGCATCGAGGGCTTCTCGTTCGGGACCATTCGCATCGACGGTGAGACGTACGACCAGGACGTCGTGATCGACCGCGGCGAGGTCCGGCTGCGCAAGAAGAAGCCGTCGAAGCGATACCGCGACGAGTTCGGCCACACGCCCTTGTCGGTCGAAGAAAAGATCCCGTGGAAGTGCGAACGGCTCGTGATCGGAACGGGCGCCCAGGGCGCGCTGCCGGTGATGCGAGACGTCCTGGAGGAAGCAAAGCGGCGAGGCGTGGAGGTCACATCGCTGCGGACCGAGGAGGCGATCGAGCTTTTGCGCAACGCGGGCGGCGCGACCAACGCCGTGCTGCACATCACGTGCTGAGGGAGTGGACCCGGCTCGTCTCGGGCGGCTCGTCGCCCTTGCCGTCGTCCTCGTAGCCTGTGGTCAGGAGGCGACCATGCCCAGCTCCATGACGTTGACGAGCCAGGCCTTCGGCCAGGGCGCCGCGATACCGGCGAGGTATACGTGCAGCGGCGCCGACGTCTCACCGCCCCTCAGCTGGAGCGGAGTTCCCGACGGTACGAAAAGCCTGGCGCTGACGGTCATCGACCCCGACGCTCCGGGCAAGCCCTTCGTGCATTGGTTCGTGTTCAACGTGCCGGCCACGGCGACCGACCTGGGAGAGGGCACGCGGCCGCCCGAGGGGAGCACTGAGGGACGCAACGATTTCGGCAGCAACGGTTACCGCGGGCCGTGTCCGCCGCCAGGCTCGCCCCACCACTACCACTTCAAGCTCCACGCGCTGGACACCGAATTGACACTGCGGTCGGGCGCTTCCGAATCCTCGTTTCAAGATGCGATCAAAGGTCATGTCCTGGCGAGCGGTGAGCTTGTCGGCACGTTCAAACGCTGAAGGAGGATTGAGTTGGCTAACGAGACGAAAGGCGCATGGGATCGGTTTGAGGCGGACATCCAGGGGCTTGCCGGCGAGCTCAAGCGTCACTACCGGCAGGCGAGCGACGAAAAGAACACGGCCGACCTGAACCGTTCGCTGGAGCAGCTGCGCCAGGCCGCCGACGCCGTGTTCAGATCGCTCGAGACCGCGACACGTGATCCCGAGGTGAGGTCGAAGACGAAAGAGACGGCGCGCTCGTTCGGCTCTGCCGTCGCGGAAACGTTCCGCGACCTCAGCGATGAGATCGAGAAAGCGGTCCGGAAGCCCGCCGAGAAGAAGTAACCGGGCTCAGGGCCGGGGCGCTGCGCCGATTGTCTGCCTGACGGTCAGCACGCGGGCGACGTCCGCCGGCGACACGATGCCGACGAGAGTGCCGTTGTCGAACACCAGGACCCGCTGATCGAGCCCGGCGCCGATTCGCTGGATGAGCGCCGATAGGTCCTCGCGCGGATTGGTCACGGGCACTTCTGCGATGGGCCGTGCGACGTCGATCAGGTGCTTCTGGCCGCGCTCGCCGGACGGAATGCGCACGAGGTCGGAGAGCCGAACGACGCCGGTCAGCTTGCCCGACGGTTCGTGCACCGGGTAGGTGGTGAAGCTGTGGTTCGGCGCGACCGACTCGAGAAACTGCTCCACTGTCACCCAGTCGGGCAGTGTCACCACAGGCGAGGTCATCGCGGCCGACACGGGTACCGATCGCAGCAGCGTGCGAACGACCGAGCCTGCCTCCTCTGACGCAGCCGCTTGCAGGAGAAACCAGCCGAGAAACGCCATCCAGATCCCGCTGATGCCACCGCCCAGAAACAGCTCGAGCACGCCGCCGGCGATCATCAGGTAGGCGAACACGCGGCCGACCCGCACTGCGTTGTGCACGCCGCGCTGCCGGCTTCCGGACCGCCACCACAGCAGCGAGCTCAGGATGCGTCCTCCATCCAGCGGAAACGCCGGCACGAGGTTGAACAGCCCGAGCACGACGTTGACGAATGTGAGCCACGCGAGCACGCCCGACAGCAGCGCATTGGCTGAGGTGACATACGCGAGCACGAATGCGACCCCCGCGACGACGAAGCTGGTCAGCGGTCCGACGGCGGCGATCAGCGCCTCGGCGCGGGCGCTTTTCGGTTCACCCTCGAGCCTCGACACCCCGCCAAACAGCCAGAGCGTGATGCCGGCGACCTTGACGCCGTTGCGACGGGCGACGATCGCGTGCGACAGTTCATGCGCCAGCAGGCTGGCATAGAAAAGGACGGCGCCCACCGCAGCGATGACCCAGTAGAGAACGGCACCGTAGCCCGGGGCAGTGATGGGGAGGATGTTGGTCGCAAGCGTCCACGTGACAAGCGCGAAGATGAAGATGAGGCTCCAGTTGAATCCAACCTCGATCCCGAACAATCGCCCGAGCCGGATGCTTGGATTCAAGGCAAACCGAGTCTACTGCTCATGGACAACGTAACCCTCGCGCGGGCGACGATGGGCACGTCGCTCGGCTTCCACATCGTCTTCGCCGTGCTGGGCGTCGGTCTTCCGTTGCTGATGCTGACCGCCGAAGGGCTGTGGCTGAGAACGAAAGACGACGTCTGGCTCAAACTCGCACGGCGTTGGTCGAAGGCGTTCGGCATCTTGTTTGCCGTCGGCGCGGTGTCGGGCACAACGCTCTCGTTCGAGCTCGGCCTGCTCTGGCCGAGGTTCATGGCGTTCTCGGGTGCGATCTTCGGTTTGCCATTCACGGCGGAAGGCTTTGCATTCTTCATCGAGGCGATCTTCCTGGGCCTCTACCTGTACGGCTGGAATCGCTTGAGCCCGGTGGTTCACTGGCTCACCTCGATCCCGATCGCGGTGAGCGGAGCGCTGAGCTCGGTTTTCGTAGTGATGGCGAACGCATGGATGAACTCGCCCAGCGGGTTTCATCTGGACAGCAGCGGCAGGTTGCTCGATGTCGATCCCGTGGCCGCGGCGCTCAACGCGTCGACCCCGACCGAAGACCCGCACATGCTGGTCTCGGCTTACGTGGTGACCGGCTTTCTCGTCGCCGCCGTGTACGCGGTGGGCATCCTGAGGCGGCGCGATGACGCGCTGCACCGGCGTGGGCTTGTGTTGGGGATGTCGATGGCCGCGGTGGCCATCGTGCTCGCCGGAATCACCGGCGACACCAGTGCTCGCTTCATCTATCAGGCCCAGCCTGCGAAGTTCGCGGCGATGGAAGGTCTCTACCAGACGGTCCGTGGAGCTCCCATCCACCTCGGCGGCATCCCGATCGATTCCGAGCATCGAGTCGTCGGAGCGATCGAAATCCCGTACCTGCTCAGCTTGCTCGCCGCGTTGGATCCGAGCGCCGAGGTGCGTGGGCTGGATTCCTTTCCGCCGAACGACCGGCCCAACCCCGTGCTCGTCCACCTTTCGTTCGACACCATGGCGGGTCTCGGCACGCTGATCGGGCTCACCGCGGCTCTGTTCTGGCTTCTCGTCATCTATAGGCGCCGGATTCCGTTATCTCGTCGCCTGCTCTGGTTGATCGTGGCGGCGGGGCCTGCATCTGTCGTGGCGATGGAGGCAGGCTGGTTCGTCACCGAGTTCGGACGCCAGCCATGGATCGTCTACGGGATCTTGCGCACATCCGAAGCCGCGACCACAGCGCCCGCCCTCGGCCCCACGTTCGTGATCTTCTTTGCCATCTACATCGGTCTCGCGATCACGACCGCGCGCCTGCTCTTGCTGCAGGCGAGGAGGAACCGAGCCTCCACATGAGCGAAGCCGAGATCGTCGCGGCGATTCTGTGGCTCGCGCTCACCGCGTATGCGGTCCTGGCGGGGGCGGACTTCGGCGGCGGAGTGTGGGACCTCCTTGCGAGCGGCCCTCGAGCCCGGGACCAGCGCCGCGCAGTCGCCGAGGCGATGGGACCTGTGTGGGAGGCCAACCACGTGTGGCTGATCTTCCTGATCGTCGGCCTGTTCACAGGATTCCCGGCGGCGTTCGGCATCTTGAGCATGGCGCTCTACGTGCCGTTAACCGTCGCGCTGGTCGGGATCGTCTTGCGCGGCGCCGCTTTCGCGTTTCGGGCCCACGGCCGCGAAGCGGTAGGCGACGCGTCAGCCTGGGGCGTGGCGTTCGGCGCGTCCAGCGTCATCGCGCCTTTCTTCCTGGCCGGCGGTGCGGCGGCCGTGGCCTCTGGGGCGATCCGCGTCTCGGGCGGGCGCCTCGTCTCGGGCTTTGAAACCGGCTGGGCCACGCCATATGGCGTCCTGGTCGGGCTGTTCGCCGTGGCGATGTGCGCCTATCTCGCGGCGACGTATCTCACAGTCGAAACTGAGGGCACGCCGCTCGAGTCTGACTTCCGGCGCCGTGCCGCGGCCGCAGGTCTGGTCGCGGGCGTGGCCGCCATCGCGAGCCTGCTCGTCGCGCCCTTCGCGGCGCCGTCACTGGCAGACGCGCTGTTCGGGCGCGGTCTGCCACTTCTCATCCTCGCACTCCTCAATGGACCGATCGCCCTTGTGGCGGTATGGCGCGCGCGGCCGCGCGTCGCCAGATTTTCGGTCGCCGCGCAGGTGACCTTCGTGCTGTGGGCGTGGGCGGTGGGGCAGTGGCCATATCTGGTGCCGCCTGAAATCACGATTCAGGACGCCGCAGCGCCCAACTCCACGCTCACGGCGCTGCTGGTCGTGATCGGCATCGGGATGGCGCTGCTCGTCCCCTCGCTGTGGCTTCTCTTCCGCATCTTCAAAGCCCGCAACCCGGCGGCGACCTGATGGGGGTGATCTGATGGCGCCAAACACATCCAGCTTGCGCACCGATCGTCCGGCGGTCCTTTTCGACCTCGATGGGACGTTGCTGGACAGCGTCTACCAGCATGTGCTCGCGTGGAAGGAAGCGCTCGAGTCCGCGGGCATCCCGCTGTCGATCTGGCGCATCCATCGCCGCATCGGCATGAGCGGCGGCCTGTTCGTGCGCGCGCTGGTCCGCGAGACGGGACGCGAGCTGACCGCCGGCGAGGCGGACAGGCTGCGGAAGTTGCACGAGGAGGCGTACGGCCGCCGCGTCAGAGAGGTCAAGCCGCTGCCAGGAGCGCAGCGACTGCTCGAGGTGTTGACCGACCTCGGCGTGCCGTGGGCCATCGCGACGAGCAGCAGCGACGTCACTGCCGCCGCGTCGCTCACGATGCTGGATGTGCCGCGGGACGTGCCCGTGATCACCCGCGACAAGGTGGCCTACGCCAAACCTAACCCGGATCTTTTTCTCGCCGCCGCGGAGGCGCTCGGCCGGGCGATCACCGACAGCTTCGTCGTGGGCGACAGCGTGTGGGACATGCTGGCGGCGCAGAGAGCTCAAGCGCTCGGAATCGGCGTCCTGTCGGGCGGATACGGGCGCGAGGAGCTGGAGACGGCGGGCGCCTACCGCAGCTATGACGATCCGCTGGACCTGCTCGAACACCTCGATGAGCTAGGCATCCGAACCCGCTAGCTCCTGAGAGCGCGCTTCACGTGCTCCAGCTTCCTAGCATCTGCCACTACATAGACCCTCGTGATCGCCCCGGCTTTCAGAGTGAGCGCGATCACTGCCGCGACCTCGCCGCCGCGGTAGACGACAATGCCAGGCTCGCCGTTGATGTTGCGCCGCTCCAGGATCGAACCGGACGCAGGGCCGAAGAAATACATGACGCCATTGCCGACTTTCTGAGGTCCCACGTTGGGATTGCGGACGGCCGCGAGCGTGCCGCCCACGTCCGCCCAACCGATCACTGACGGATCGAGCAGCGGCAGGAGTTTGCTGACGTCGCCTGTCGCGGTCGCGGCGATGAACGCATCGACAATGCGCTGCTGCTCGACGCGGTCGAGCTTCAAGCGCCCGTTCGCGTCCTCTGCCTTAACACGGCGGCGCGCGCGACTCGCCAGCTGACGGCAGGCCGCGGGTGTGCGGTCGACCATCTCGGCCACCTTCTCGAAGGGGAATTCAAAGATGTCGTGGAGCACGAACACGACCCGCTCTGCCGGGGACATCCGTTCGAGGACGATGAGCATCGCCATCCGCACGCTCTCATCGAGGGTGACCACGTCGGCTGGATCGGCGCTGTCGGCTTCTAGCTGGAGCAACGGCTCTGGGAACCAAGGCCCGATGTAAGACTCGTGGCGCACCCTCGCCGATCGGAGCTGGTCCAGGCAAAGCCGGCTGACGACGACGACCAGCCACGCACGAACGTCTTCGATCGGGTCGAGGTCGGTGCGCAGAAGCCGGCTGAACGCCTCCTGCACGATGTCTTCCGCATCGCTGTAGCTGCCCAGTAGCCGGTACGCGACGTCGAGCAGAAAACCGTGGTGCTCGGACCAGGCTTCGTTGAACCCTGAGCTGTCGATCATGCGATGCCCATCAAACAAGGACGAGATACGCCGGGGGAATGTGACATTGCCGAAAAAGGTCACACCGCGGGGGACTGTCCCGTCCTTGGGGCATGAAACACTCGAGAACCATCCACCTTGGCCCGAGGGCCCGACGCGCCATCCGTTTCGTCGCCGGTTTCGTCAATCCGCTGGTGCTGCTGATCGCGGGTAGGCGATGGATGCCCATCGTCGGCATCCTGCACCATCGCGGCCGGCGCAGCGGACGCACGTATGCGAGCCCCCTGGGCATGCGTCCGGCGCCGGGCGGTTTCGTCATCCCGCTCACGTTCAGCGAGCACGCCGCCTGGTATCAGAACGTGCTCGCCGCGGGGCACGCGGTCGTCACATACGGCGGCCGGGACCACGAGGTGCGCGGCCCGGAGGTCGTCGATTTCGCGGCCGCCGCGCCGGCATTCCCGCGCTATGAGCGGCTTCAGTTCCGCGCGATAGGGATCACCCAGTTTCTGCGGCTGACGGCCGCTTCTGACAAGGAGGAATCGATGGCCATTGAAAAATCGCGTCGCTCGCCTGGGCTTGCCCTTGGCGTGATCGGCGTCGCCCAGCTGATGGTCGTGCTCGACGTGGCCATCGTCAACGTCGCGCTGCCATCCATTCAGCACGCGCTCAAGTTCAACGCCACCGACCTCGAGTGGGTAGTCAACGCGTACGCCATCGCGTTCGGCGGCCTCTTGCTGCTCGGCGGTCGGACGGGCGATCTCTTCGGCCGCCTGCGCATGTTCGTCATCGGAACGCTCGTCTTCACGGCAGGTTCGCTGGCGGGGGGACTAGCGCTGACGTCCACGGCGCTCATCGCCGCCCGCGTAGCGCAGGGTGTCGGCGCCGCGATCGTCGCGCCGACAGCTCTGTCGCTTCTGGCGGACACGTTTGCCGAGGGGCCGGCACGCAACCGGGCGCTAGGCGTCTATTCGGCCATCTCAGCGGGAGGCGGTGCGCTCGGCCTTCTTCTCGGCGGCGTGATTACCAACTACTTCTCCTGGCGCTGGATCCTATTCGTTAACGTCCCGGTCGGACTCGTGCTCGCATTCGTCGCGCCACGCGTCCTCGTCGCGAGCCGGGGCACTCGCGGGCGCCTCGATTTGCCCGGCGCCGCGGCCGTCACCGCGGGCGCGACGCTTCTCGTCTACGGACTTTCGCGCGCCTCGGTGCACGGATGGAGCGATTCCACAACGCTCCTCACGCTCGGCGCGGGGCTCGCCCTCCTGACGGTGTTCGTCGCTGTCGAAGCGATCAGCCGGCAACCGTTGATGCCGCTGACGGTCTTCTCCAACCGCAACCGGACTGGCGCGTACGCCCTCTCGCTGGCCACCGGAGCGGCCCTGTCCGGGATGCTGTTCCTTCTCACGCTTTACCTGCAAAACGTCCTCGGCCTGACACCGCTGCAGGCCGGGTTTGCGTTCCTGCCCACCGCTCTCGGTGTGATCGCCGGCGCTGGCCTCACATCACGCTTGATCGCCCGAACTGGCCCGCGTGTTCCGATGACCGCCGGCGCCTTGATGGCGGCGATTGGACTGTTTTGGCTCTCATCCATCACCGACCACGCCGAGTACGCCGCGTCTGTACTGGGGCCATTGGTCGTGCTCGCGCTGGGCCTGGGTCAAGTCTTCGTCTCGACGAGCTTTGTCGCGATTTCGGGAGTCAAGCCGAGCGAGTCGGGACTCGTCTCAGCTGTGCTCAACGTCGGCCGGCAGCTGGGCGGCTCGATCGGCATCGCGGTGATGGGCACCATCGCGACGAGCGTCAGCAAAGATCAACTCGCCGGCGTTCGGATAACGCACGAGACCGTCAACCACGCGCTGACTGCGGGATTCAGCGCGGGGTTTCAGCTGGGCGGACTGATCGCCGTGGCCGGGTTCGTCGCGGCGATCGTCGCGGTCCGGCGGCCGAGGCCGGCGATCGTGATGGAGGAAGTGGAAGCCCGGGTCGCCTGACGGTGCGGGGCAAATTTGCCCCGCACCCCTTTTCCCTGATACGTTGTTTGGCGGCTGCGCGGGCGAAGCCCGCGACTCAACCGGGGGTGCGGAAAATGAAGAACTCTCGTCATGCCCTGCTGGCTGCTGCCGGCATTGCTTCCGTGGTCGCGGCCGCGATCGGGCTGTCGCCTGGCGTCCTTGGCGCATCGACGTCGGGCTACACGGTCGCCAACGTCGGAGCGTACGGCGGCGAGCCGTCGATCGTGTCCGACAACTCGGGCCGGCTCTACATCAGCACGCCAAGCGGCGGCACGATCACCTATAGGTCGACGAACCACGGAACGAGCTGGACGCAGGTCACGACTGCCGACCCCGGCAGCGGCGACGACTGTCTGGCCACGGACCAGTCCGGCGCTGTGTATCTGTGCAACTTGAACGGCAGCTTGGACGTTGTGCCCCTGCAGGCGGACGTCTGGAAGTCGGTCGATCGCGGCCAGACCTGGACGCAAGGTGCGCCTATCACCAGGCAGGCGTCTGTCTGCGCCGCTAGCTGCAGCCCGTTCGGCGTCGACCGCGACTGGGTCGCTGCTTCGATCCCGCCGCCCTATTCCGCCTCAGACACCAGCCACGCCGAGGTGGTGCTGATGTACCACGACTTCTACGGACCGAGCGAGATCTGGGTCAACATCTCGCACGACGGCGGCGCCACTTTCTCGCCCGCGCAGCCGGTGCTTGCGACGGCTGTCCAGGGAGACCCGACCACGGCGGTGGTTGTAGGCGCCGAGACCTTCTGCAATACGGTCCCGGCCGGAGTCGCGATCGCTCCGCCCGGCACACCGCACGCGGGACGCATCTTCGTCGCCTGGATCGCCGCAGATCCGGTGCAGAACGCATCGGGCTGCAATGTCTCGATGTTCCAGTCGTTTCACAACCTATTCATCTCGTATTCCGATGACAACGGAGTCACGTGGGCCGCGCAGCAGGCGTTCGACGCCGGCATAGGTCACGACGCATCGAGTCCGTTTGCCGCCTTCACGATCGATAACCAGGGCAACCCTTACTTCGGCTTCACCATCAACCTCCAGTCCGATCCGACCTGCTCGACCAAGTCGGGCGCCGCGCTCCAGTCCGCGACCTATTGCGAGTACGACACGTACCTCGTCTGGTCCAACGACGGGGGCCGCACGTGGGATGGCGGCGGAGGACGTCTTCCAGGCAGCGCCGCGACCGCTTATCGGGTGAGCCCGCCGAGCGAGACCGGCACGCACCAGTTCCCGACGATCTCCGCCGGCGATCCGGGCAAGGTGGTAGTCGGTTATCTCCGCACTCCACTCATCGAGCCGACGGATGCCCTGGGCAAGTTCCTACCGGGGGGCTGCGCTAGCAGTCAGACAGTCGCGTATGGCGTAGGACCGTGTCCCTGGAACCTTTATGCCGCGCAGTCTCTAAACCTGCAGGCTGGACCGTCTGGACCGTCGGGCGCGATATGGGCTGTGACCCAGATCACCAGCACGCCTATGCACATCGGGGACATTTGCAATCTGGGCATCGCGTGTATCGGTCGCGCAGGTTCCAACCGACACTTGCTCGACTTCAACATGTCAGCGCTCGATCCGCAGGGCTGCAACCACATCGCCTACGCCGACGACAACACGGTGAATAAGCTGCGCGTCGCCAACCAGTCGGGGATCTGCAGCCTCACCAAGCACTAGTCCGAATCGAAGGCGGGGGAGCCGGTTTACGGCTCCCCCGCCGGGGAACAATCGCAATATGAACCAGCTGAAGACCGCCTTCCTCTTGGTGGCTCTGACAGTCCTGCTCGTGCTCATGGGCAGGCTGCTCTTCGGCGACGCGGGTACGGTCACTTTCCTGCTTCTGGGCGTGGTCATGAACGGCGTGGCGTACTGGTTCAGCGACCGGATCGCGCTCGCCTCGGCACAGGCACAGGAGGTCTCGCCCGCCGACGCGCCGATGCTTCATCGCCTGGCTGACCGGCTTGCGATTCAGTACGGCGTGCCCAAGCCCAAGGTTTACGTCAGCCCGGATCCATCGCCCAACGCCTTCGCCACAGGACGCAATCCGTCCCACGCCGCGATCTGCGTCAACCAGGGCCTGCTCCAGATCCTCGATGAGGAGGAGCTGTACGGCGTGCTGGCGCACGAGTTCGGCCACGTGCGCAATAGGGACATCCTGATCAGCTCGGTCGTCGCCGTCATCGCCGGCACCATCACGCTCATCGCAAACGTCGCCCAGTGGGGAATGATGTTCGGCGGCTACGGAGGCCGCGACGATCGCGAGCAGGGAGCCGGCGGGGCGCTGGTCGGGCTTTTGATGATCATCCTGGCACCGATCGCCGCCCTGTTGATCCAGCTTGCCGTGTCGCGCTCGCGTGAGTTTCAGGCCGACCGCACCGGAGCCGAAGTTTCAGGTGACCCGCTCGCGCTGGCCTCTGCGCTCCGCAAGCTCGAGCGTGCATCGCAGGTCATACCCTCACAGACCACGCAGCCGGCCTTCGCGCACCTCTACATCGTCAATCCGCTCAGCGGCCAGACCCTGGCCGGCCTGTTCAGCACCCACCCGCCGATCGAAGAGCGGATCCGCCGCTTGGAGGAGATGGCGGGCGGCTTGCGCCGCGCTTCCTGACGCATGACGACGTCGCAGCTGCGCGAGTACACCGTCAAGCCCGGCGAGATGGCGGCATGGATCGACGAATGGCGCTCTCGAATCGTTCCGCTGCGCCTCAAGCACGGGTTCAAGGTCGTCGGTGCGTGGACGGTGGATGGGACCGACCAGTTCGTCTGGATCGTCAGCTATGACGGTCCGAAATCGTTCCAGGAGGCGGATGCCGCTTACTACCAGTCACCGGAGCGCAAGGCGATCGATCCCGACCCGGCGCGACACCTGGCCCACACCCAGACGCGACTGATGACCTCTGCCTAGGCTTGCGTCAGGCTCAGCTGGAACTCGAGCGTCACCGCCGGCTGCACCGTCGTGAAGCCGACGCTCGGCGGGCTGATCCCGTAGTCCGTCATGTTGGTGGCGATCGAGCCGGCGATCTGCGCCGTGCCCCCGGTCACTCGCAGCTGCAGCGTGGCGGTGACATCTTTCGTCACGCCGTGGATGGTCAGCTTGCCGGGAGCTGAAACCGTCACCGTCTGACCCGTTTCCGCCCCCGCCGGCAGCGCCACGCTCTGCGCTTCGAACACCGCGGTCGGAAACGAGCTCACGTCCAGGGAGCGCTGGACGATGCGGTCGCGATTCGTCACGTTGTAGCCCGCGACCGAATCCACGCTCGCGAGGCCGGACAGCTGGACGGTGATCTTGGCCGACGTCATCTGGTACGAGGAGCCGGTCTGCGCGATCGTGACCTGTCCGGTCACCTCGCTTGTGCGAGCGACCGCTTCGTGGGACGAGGTCTGGCCGACGAACTGCTCCTTGACCCGATAGCCGACCACTGACCCGGTCGCGATCTGCCAGGTGCCGGCGTTGGCCGATGCGCCGGTCGAAGGAGATGCGCTGGGAGACG